>JBHIWE010000023.1:0-28620 GCA_041987645.1 Acidovorax sp.
GGCACAGGTAGTTGCTGAAGGGGTACCAGAGCGACTTGAAGAACGGCTCGATGCCCTGGCGCTGCAGCGACTTGCGGAACTTCAAGTGCGACAGGCTGATCATCGCCCAGTTGATCACCAGTGCCGACACCACCAACGCCATCAGCAGTTCCAGGGCCTGCTTGGGCGCCAGGTAGTTCACCAGCACGCAGAGCAGAGTCACCAGCGCGGAGACGCCGATGGCCAGCACCGGAACGCCACGGCGGTTGACCTTGAGCAGCGCCTTCGGCGCATCGCCCTGCTCGGCCACCACCTGGGCCACTACCAGATCGAGAAGCTGATGGAAACGCTCACCCAGGGCTACCTGCGAGCTCTGGGCGAAAGCGATGCGGAGCGGCGCGACCAGATCTGGACGCTGCTGCATATCAGCGAGGTGCAGCTCAGCGACCAGTTCAACCGCTTCTCCGCCGAGTTCGCACGCGTCGATGCGCAGGTCGCCCGCGTCAGCCGCCTGCCGGTGGGGCTGCCGTTCGCGCTGCAGCTCTTTCCGTCGGCCTCGTTCGACATGCGACAGGCGCTCGCCATCCATGCACAGGGCATAGCCCGGGTGGTGACCAACGAAGCGGAGCGCGCGCCACGCGACAAGGCCTACATGCTGACCGCCGAGCTGTTTCTGATGCAGCACACCTGCCACTGGTTCTGCAAATCGCGAGCCATCGCGTCGGCGCGCATGGTGGCGCGGCACCAGACGCCGCATGCGCAGCTCGTGGCCTCGGTGTCGCCCGAAACGCGTGCGGCATACCAGGCGCTGGTCGGCAGTTGAAGACCTTTGCGCGGTGAGGGCTTGCGCCGCAGGTGCGCAGCCCCGCCCCACATCGCGCAGACTTCGAGATTCGGGCCTGTCCCCGCCTTGAGGGGTGGACGCACTTCCCCGCGTCGCGCCCGGCGTTCACCCGGCCGGTATGGAGCCGCCTGGATGACGTCCGTCAAGCCCCTGACTGCACCGTAGAGTTTTGGCGACAGTTCATCATCCCGACGCAATCAGGATGAACACCTGATTCAAGCCTTGGAACCTCCACCACTAGAATGCCCAATTGGCTTTCGCTAACAAAATTTACCATTCATTTAACTGGGCTGATTCGTGTCTCCGCGCTCTCAAGAAGCTCTTGAATCCCGCACTTCGACGGGCCGGATAGACCCTCTCACCGCGTTGCGGCTGGCCACACAGGAGCAGCATGCGAGGTTGGATGCCCAGCTGCCCATCGCCCGACCCGACGCCCGCTTGCACGACTACGTCTGCCATGCAAGGGCGCTGAGCGCCTGGCTCACAGCGCTGGCGCCCGAACTTCAAGCCATCCAGGCCGCCACCCCCCATTTCCGCTTCGACGAACCGGCCCGCCTGGCCGCGCTGCATGCCGACTTGCGGGACGCCGGCGCGATCGACGCGCAGTCCGCCTTTCACCCGGGTGAGGCCACCCAGGCAGCCATCGCACAGGTCCGCCAGGAACACGAAGCGCACCTCATGGCCTGCCGCTGGGGCATGGCCTATGTGGTCGAAGGCTCTCAGCTGGGCGGTCAGGTGCTGTTCCGGCGGCTGGCCGAGGGGCTGGCGCCGCATCCGCTGCGCTACCTGCAAGGCCGCGGCGGCGATGGCACTGCGGCCCGCTGGCGCGCCTTCATCGAAGAGCTGCGGAGCCGGCTGTCCTCGCCCGCCGAGGTGAAGGCCGCCTGCGCAGGCGCCTGCGCAGCATTTGACGGCATGGCGCATGAGTTGCGCGCGGCGGGAGCGCCTCTGTGAGCCCGCCCATCGCCACCCGCCACTTCCAGGCGCTCCAGCCTTCGGCCACGCTGGACAACTGCGACCGCGAACCGATCCATATTCCGGGCTCCATCCAGCACCACGGGGCCCTGCTGGCGCTCGATGCGGCCGGGCAGGTGCGCTATGCCAGCGCCAATACCGCAACGCTGCTGGGCCACCAGGTAATGCCAGGCGCGGTGCTGAGCTCCGCCAGCCTGGGCGGCGATGAGCGCCTCTGGGCCGCGATCAGCGAAGGGCTGGCGGCGCTGGACGGCGGCGCTGAGCTGCCGATGCCCATCGAATGCCAGCTGGCAGGCCATACCTTCGACGTGGTGCTGCACGTCTCTCAGTCGCACCTGGTGATCGAGTTCGAGAACCGCAGGCACACGTCGGACGAGCTCGCCGGCTTTGCCGTGCAGGCCCACCGCGCCATGGAAAAGCTGCGCCGCCCCCACGCCATCAACGATCTGCTGCAGCGGGCCACCGAAGAGCTGCGCGCGCTGACCGGCTTCGACCGCGTGATGGGCTACCGCTTCCGCGAGGACGGCAGCGGGGACGTGGTGGCCGAAAGCTGCGTCGCCACGCTCGACCCTTATCTGGGCCGCCGCTACCCGGCCAGCGACATTCCCGCCCAGGCGCGGCGTCTGTACGTGAGCAACACGCTGCGCATGATCGCTGACGTGGCCTCCGCCCCGGTGCCGCTGCTGCAGCAGACGCCCAGCCAGCCGCCCCTGGATCTGAGCGCCGGCGTGCTGCGCAGCGTCTCTCCCATCCACATCGAATACCTGACCAACATGGGCGTGGGCGCGTCGATGAGCGTGTCCATCGTCATCAACGACCAGCTGTGGGGCCTGATCGCCTGCCACCACATGGCGCAGCGCCAGGTGCCCTACAGCGTGCGCATGGCCTGCGACGTGATCGGCCAGATGCTGGGCGCCAACATCCAGACCGCGCTGGCCCGCGCGCAGACGGACCGCCACCGGGAAGGGGCCGCTCTGCGCATGTCGGTGATGGAGAACGTGCTGCACTCCGACGACGAATTCGCCACCCTCTGCCAATACGCCGCGCCGCTGGCCCGCGCGCTGCGCGCCGATGCCGCGGTGGTGGCCGAAAGCGGCAAGCTGTGCCAGGAGGGCCCGATTTCCACGGAGGCCGCTCGCACGCTGGTGCAGTGGCTGAACGTGACGCAACCGGTGCAGGGCCACGACATCTACCACACGCACGCCCTGCCGCTTGAATCGCCCGCGCTGGCCGCAGCGCTCGCGCCTTGGTGCGGCGTGCTGGGCATGCCGCTCGATCGCGCCAACGGCAGCTGGATGATCTTCCTGCGCAAGGAGCAGATCGAGACCATCAACTGGGGCGGCAAGCCCGACAAGGTGCTGCGCACGGGGCCGCTGGGCCCGCGGCTCACGCCACGCGGCTCGTTCGAGCTGTGGAGGGAAACCGTGCGCTCCACCTCCGAACCCTGGAGCACCGAAGACTTGCAGATCGCCCAGCAGATGCTGGACGAACTGGTGCGCGCGCAAAACGGCCGCTACGCCGAGGTGAACCGCGCGCGCAACCAGCTCATGGCGGTGCTGGGGCACGACCTGCGCGACCCGCTGCATTCGATCAGCATGGCCGCGCGGGTGCTGGAGAAGACCGACGAGCCCGACAGCCGCACCGGCCGCATCGGCCAGCGCATCCAGTCATCCAGCGGCCGCATGCAGCGGCTGGTGAGCCAGGTCCTGGACATGTCCAGGCTGCAGAACCGGCTGGGGCTGGATATGCATCCGCGGCCCATCGATCTGGTGCCTCTGGTGGAAGACCTGCTGGACGAGGCCCGGACCGCGCACCCGCAGATGCGGGTGGAGTGGCAGGCGCCGCCATCACTGCATATCCACGCCGATCCGGACCGCATCGCCCAGGTCATTGCCAATCTGGTCAGCAATGCCCGCCACCATGGTGCGCTGGGCGAGCCGATCCACCTGCAGGTCCTGCGCCAGGACGAACGGGCGCTGCTGCGGGTGCGCAACGTCGCGCCCCGCATCCCTACCGAAGTCGCGGAAACCCTGTTCAAGCCCTTCAAGTCCACCTCGGTGAACAACCCCCGCAACCGCGGCAGCATGGGCCTGGGGCTCTATATCGCCCATCAGATTGTTACGGGGCACGGCGGAGAGCTGAGCTACCACTTCGACGAGCCGCACGTCGTTTTTTCCATGTCCCTGCCGAGCCAGCCCTCCTCGCCTGCAGACTCGGCAAGTTGAGAAGGCAGGGGCCGGCGAAGTCCATCAGCGCGTGACGCCTTCCCCCGCTGTCGGCTCCGTCCTACCCGCTCGGGGCTGCATGGGCCAGCTAATGGCGCCACAATCGGACACGGTTGCCGATAAGGTCTGCCCGCACGCGTTCTCCGCACGCAGGTCCTGCCCAGGGTTGCCGAAACCCCGTCACCGCCCTCGGTTCAGCTTCAACCCGAATGGACACGCGCCGGGTGATCCGCCTTTCCGTTGAACCCGTAACCTGCCAGTCCAACCTGCCCCACCGGCTCATGCAAACCGACATCCTCATCATCGACGACAACCTGGACGCGACCGAACTTCTGCGCGAACTGCTGGAGATGCAGGACTTTTCCGTGCGCACGGCACTCAGCGGCCAGGCCGCGCTGGCAGCCATGCGAGACAAGCCGGCACAACTGCTGCTGGTGGACCAGAACCTGCCGGACATGCAGGGCTCGGTGCTCGCGCCCCAGCTCAAGCAGATCGCTGCAGATGCCGGCAAGCCGTGCATTGCCATCTCGATCACCGGCATGGCCTCCGGCACCAACCCTGCCACGCCCGTCTTCGATCACGTGCTCGGAAAACCGCTCGACTTCGACGCTTTCGACGCCCTGATGGCGCAGTGCGTCGCCCGCTTGCAGTCGCAGGCCGCGCGTTGACGCATCCACACCCGACGCATTCGCTCTCTCGCCTCACGTTCCCCGCCCCATCGATTCGCGCCATGAATTGTTTCGACCAACCCAACGCACGACTCTGGATGGCTGCAGGAGTACAGCACGCGGTCTTGATGCGGGCATTGCCCGCGATGCGCCATGACCTGGCCAGCCCGCTGTCTGTCATGCGCATGGGCATGACAGTGCTCAAGCGCAGACTCGCCCCCGGAAACGACACGCCCGCCGAACAGGCGGTCGAACGCGTCGAGCAACTGGAAAGCCAGCTCACCACGCTGGGCGAGCATGTCCGCCGCCTGCGCAACTGGGACGTCCAGCTGACCGACCGCCAGCCGGTACGTGTCACCCTGCTGGAGGCCATCGAGCTGGCCCGCCCCCTGCTTGCGCTGCGCGGGGTGTTCATCCAGCCGCTGGCCGATGCGCAGCCAGGCGAAAGCGAAGCGCCTGCGGCACCGCACCACACGCTGCTCTACGTCACCCTCGCGGCCATCTACCATCTGGGCGAAGCGGCAGAAGTCCCCCCCGCGGAAGTGCATGTGACGTTCAACGCGCAAGGCATCCGCGTCGCAGCCCAGGGAAGCATGTCACCCGATGCGCTGCCGCCCCTGGTGCCGGCGGGAGCGCAGAACACGCTGCCCATCGATGCCGGCGCACTCCAGTGCCTGGCGGACTACCTCCAGCTACAGGTATCGGTCACGCCCGAGTGCGTGGAAATCGGCCTGCCCCAAGGCTGAAGCGCCGCGCGCGCGCAGCGCCCAGCCAGTCCGCGCGGCACGTCATCCCCCCACCGGGCTATCGCATGGGTAGCACGAACACCCGTGGCTGGGGCTGGCAGCCCGGCCCGTCGAAGGGGCCGCCGTCTTGTATCCAGCCGGGGCCCGGCGAGGTCTGCGCACACACCCGCTGCCCGTCGATCTTGCTGCGCCACCAGTGCCAGGGCGCAGGAGCGGCCACAGCACTGGCCGCCCAGAGCCCCACGCACACCACCATCGCCGCGACGGCGCCAGCGCGGTGCGCCGAACGGCGAGCAGCAGACACAGCATGACGGAAAGCGGACATGGGTCGTATGGTGGCGCTGGCATGTGCCGCCGGATCAAGCCGACCGTGGAGGCCACGGTGCCGTGACGATCCATCCTTCCAGCGGGTCCAGCCCGGCCGGCAGGCCGTAGAGCGCATCGCCCTCTGCATGGCGCTGGCTGGCCCAGGCGGCCTGGATGAGGCACAGCACGGCATCCAGACTGTCGCCGCTCGCGTCGGCCGCCAGCGCGTCACGCTGCGCGTGAGTGAGCTTGAGCCGCAGCCCCAGCCGCGTGGCGCCGCGCTCCAGCGCCTCCAGCAGATCGCGGCGGGCGATCAGGCGCTCGGGAGTCTGGCGCTGCCGGTCATCGCTCTTGTAGCTGCGGCGTCCGAGGACCTCGCGGGCGAGCAGGCCAGGGTAGGCCTCCAGCGCCACGCGCGCCGCATCGCCCTCATGCAGGCCCGGCAGATGCACGCCGGCATCGAGCAGCAGCGGCAGGCCCGCATGCAGCATGTAGGCCACGGGCGGATTCACCCACTTCATCGACGGGCTGGAACCGGCCGGAATGTCGGTGGCACGGTGGGCGAACTTGCCGCCCACGGGCCGGGCGTTGCAGAAGTCCGCGAAGGCATCGCGGATCTGGGGCCGGGTGAGGCCGCGGTAATGCCGCATGCTGGCCAGCCAGGTCATTGGCCAGCCCAATGATTCGAGCAGCGGGCGCGGCAGGCCAAAGGGCAGATCGAAGCCGCCCACCCAGGCCCGGGGTTCGGCAAGCCAGGCGCCGAAAGCCGCCAGCGTCGGAAAACGCTCCAGCCCCGAGAGCACCGACCGGCTGCCGGCCAGGTAGCCCAGCGCCAGCACGACAGGCTTGGCGCGGCTGGGGCTGCTGGAGAAATCGCAGCCCACCAGCAGCGGGGCTGCGCCGGGCTGGGACGGCGTCAAGCGCGGCCGATGATGGAAGCGGTGGCGATCAGCTCTTCGAGCAGGGCGTAAGACACGCGGCCCGACACCGAATACGGGTCGAGTTCAGGCTTCTCGGAGTACTTGAGCACGATCGAGTGGTTGATGCGCGAGAGGTTCACCTGGCCCATGGTCCAGCCGCCGAATCGGCGCTCGTCGATTTCCTCGAAATGCAGGAGTTCGACATCTTTGTGGCGCGGGTCTTTCTGGATGTGCCCGTAAAGGGCGCTCACAGCCGAGCGCCCGCCCTCGATGGCCTGCAGGAACACCCCGCCGCCATAGCAGAGCACGCCGGTGATGCCGCTGAGCGGGTTGTGTTCGCGCGACTGGGTGAGGATGGCTTCGATCGCGGCAGGCGAGGTATCGACCGCGCGGCTGGCATAGAGCAGACGGACCAGCATGGGTTAGCTCCTTCCGGGAATGAGGGAAAGGAATTCGCGGCGCAGCGCCGGATCCTTGAGGAAGACGCCGCGCATGACGGAGTTGAGCATCTTGCTGTCCATCTCGCGCACGCCGCGCCAGGACATGCAGAAGTGGCTGGCTTCCATCACGATGGCCAGGCCGTCGGGCTGGGTCTTTTCCATGATCAGGTCGGCCAGCTGTACCACGGCCTCTTCCTGGATCTGCGGACGCCCCATCACCCAGTCCACCAGACGGGCGTACTTGGACAGGCCGATCACGTTGGTGTGCTCGTTGGGCATCACGCCGATCCAGATCTTGCCGATCACGGGGCAGAGATGGTGGCTGCAGGCGCTGCGCACGGTAATGGGGCCGACGATCATCAGCTCGTTGAGGTGCTCGGCATTCGGGAATTCGGTGATCGCCGGCTGCGGCACGTAACGGCCCCGGAAGACCTCGGTCAGGTACATCTTGGCCACGCGGCGCGCGGTGTTCTGCGTGTTGTGGTCGGTCGCCGTGTCGATGACCATGCTGTCGAGCACGCCCTGCATCTTGACTTCCACTTCGTCAAGCAGCCGTTCGAGCTCCCCCGGCTCGATGAATTCGGAAATGTTGTCGTTGGCGTTGAAGCGCTTGCGGGCCGCCACCAGCCGCTCCCGGATCTTGACGGACACGGGCGTGCCCTCGGCGGACGAAGCGGCGCTGGCCGGGGCATCGGTAGCGATGAGTTCTTTCAGCATGGCGCGGATGGTACCAGCGAAGCCACGGACTCGCTTTACAGAGGTTTTCAGGCTCCAGCGCTCGCGAAATCCGCGCACACAGCTATCAATTAGATAGCAACCAGCGCATACCCATGGCCGTCAGTAGCGGTGGCCGGTCACCCAGAGCGCAGCCCGCATCAGGCCGAAAGCCAGGCGGTCGAGCAGACGCTGGCGCAGCGGGCGGCCCGCATAGCCGGCCGGGTCCAGCGGCTGCCCCGCGTGGGCCATGGCCTGCACGAGCCGGCGACGCAGGTCCTGGGCGAAGGCGGCGTCTTCCACCACCACGTTGGCCTCCCGCGCCAGCAGCATCGAGAGCGGATCAAGATTGGACGAACCCACCGTGGCCCAGGGCCGGCCGCCCTCGGCATCGACCACCGCCACCTTGGCGTGCAGAAAGCTGGGCGCGTACTCGTAGATCTCCACACCCGCCTCCAGCAGCACGCCATAGACGGGGCGGGCGGCGTGGTACTGCATGAATTACTCGTAGCGCCCCTGCAGCAGCAGCTGCACGCGCACGCCTCGCCTCGCGGCCAGCACCAGCGCGCGGCGCAGCTTGCGGCCGGGCAGGAAGTAGGCATTGGCGATGATGACTTCGTGCCGCGCCGTGCCGATGGCCCGCAGGTAGGCCTGTTCGATGCGGCTGCGGTGGCGCAGGTTGTCGCGCAGCACCAGCATGGCGCGCATGCCCCGGGCGGCTCCTGGCTGCGGCGGATGGCCGGGCGCGAGCCGGGCGGCGCTGGCAGCCCGCAGATCGGCCAGCGCCTGCCCGAGCCGGCGCTCGCGCGCATCGTGCACGGCGCGCATGCGCCACCAGAGCTGCTCCATCGCATCGCTGGCCTCGTCCACCAGACTGCCGACCACCCGCACCGCGAAGTCGAAGCGTGGCGCCTTCAGCGCCCCATGGTTGGGATCATGGAAGTCATCAAGCACATTGATGCCGCCGCAATACAACACGCAGCCATCGACCACGCAGAGCTTGCGGTGCAGCCGCCGCCAGCGCGCGGGCCGCAGCAGGCCAAAGCGGCCCGGCGGCGAATAGACCTGCCACTGCACGCCGGCATCGGCCAGCCGCTGGGGCCAGGGCGCAGGCAGGCCACTCATGCAACCCACGCCATCGACGGCAATCTGCACCCGCACGCCGCGCTGCGCGGCGCGGATGAAGGCCTCGGCCACCTGCACCCCGGCACCGGTACAGTCGAAGATGTAAGTCTCGAACTGGATATCCGCCAGCGCCGCATCCATGTCGCGGATCAGCGCGGCAAAGAACTCCTGGGCCCCTTCGAGCAATGTGACGCGGTGATCGTCTGCGCAGACAGGGCGGCCGCCGCTGCACGCCGGCCCAAGACGCCACGGCGAGGCCGCGCCGCAGCGGTCACAGGCGGAACTCCGCAATCAGCGGCAGGTGGTCGGACATGCGCCACCAGGCTCGCCCACGCGGCACATGCAGCCCGACCGGGGTGAGGCCCCGCGCATAGACATGGTCCAGCTGCGCCAGCGGCAGCCGGGCCGGGTAGGTGGGCACGGCCTTGGCACGTTCGTACTCGTGCAGGCCGAATCCCGCCAGCATGCGCTTGATCTGCAGGCCCCAGTCGTTGAAGTCGCCGGCCACCACCAGCGGCGCACCTGCGGGCACCTCGCGCTCGATGAATTTGTGCAACTGCAACACCTGCCGCAAGCGGCTGCCGGGGACCAGCCCCAGATGCACGACGATGGCATGCAGCCGCAGCCCGTCGATGTCCACCTCGACATGAAGCAGCCCGCGCTGCTCGAAGCGGTGGTCTGAGATGTCCTCATGCTGGTGGCCGATCACCGGCCAGCGCGAGAGCAGCGCATTGCTGTGCTCGCCGTGGCGCGTGACGGCATTGGTTCGATAGACCGCTTCGTAGCCTTCTGGCGCCAGATAGTCGGCCTGGGGCTGCTCCGGCCAGCCCGGAAACTGGTGCGGCCCGCGATGGTGCAGCTTGCGCACCTCCTGAAGGCAGACGATATCGGCATCGAGCTGCTCTACGGCCAGGCCCAGGTTATGGATCTCCAGGCGCCTTGCGGGGCCAATGCCCTGCACGCCCTTGTGGATGTTGTAGGTGGCGATGCGCAGCAGGCTGGATGAGGGCATGCCCGGCATTGTGGCCCAGCCGATGCGCGCCGGGGCTGGCAGCTATCAGAGCGAGGCTTCCTTACAGCAGGAGAATGTGTCCAGAAGTTGCGCGATTGCCTACACTTGTCCGCTGGGCAATTTTTTGCATGTTTTCGCACGATTCGTACTGCGGCCCATACCCTCAATCACACGCGTCGCAACGCATCGCAGGCCCATGAGCTCCGTTCCCCCGTCCGCCAATCCGGCCAACACCACGCGCGCGTTGGTGATCGACAGCAATGCCACTTCGCGCAGCATCCTCGTGTCGCAGCTGCGCCAGTATGGCGTGACGCGGGTGATGCAGTGCAGCCGGCCGCAGGACGCACGGGCCCGGCTGGAGCACACGGTGTTCGACTACGTGCTGTGCGAACAGTACTTCAACACCGGCCAGTCAGGTCAGACCCTGCTCGACGACCTGCGGCGCGCGCAACTGCTGCCCTTCTCTACCGTGTTCTTCATGGTGACGGCTGAGGCATCCTATGCCGCCGTGGCCGAAGCCGCCGAGTCCGCCCTCGACGGCTATCTGCTCAAGCCCTTCACGCCCAGCGCCATGTTCGAGCGGCTCACCGCCGCGCGCATGCGCAAGACCCACCTCCAGTCGATCTTCAGCGCCATCGAGCGCGAAGACTTCGAAGGCGCGGCGGCGCTATGCCTGGAACAGTTCAAGCAGCGCAAGGCCTACTGGCTCTATGCCGCGCGCATCGGCTCCGAACTGCTGCTGCGCCTGGGCCGCCACGAACAGGCACGCACGCTGTTCGAAGCCGTGATCGAAGCCCGCGCCCTGCCATGGGCCCGCCTGGGCATCGCCCGGGCGCAAATGGAATCGGGGCAGGTGCCGCGCGCCATCAACACGCTGCAGGGGCTGCTGGGCGAGGACTCGAGCTTCGTCGACGCCTATGACGTACTGGGACGCGCGCAGGTAGAGACCGGTCATTTCACCGATGCCCTCAGCACCTACCGCCTGGCCAGCAGCCTCACACCAGACTCCGTCGCCCGCCTGCAGAAGCTGGGCATGATGGCCCACTACATGGGTGACAACGAAACCGCCTCCAAGGCGCTGTCGCGCGCGGCCATCCTGGGCATCGACTCGAAACTGTTCGACCACCAATCGCTGGTGCTGCTGGCCTTCCAGTATTTCGGAGACAACGACCGCAAGGGGCTGGAGCGGTGCATGGCCGACTTCGCCCGCCTGTTGGAGCGCCAGCCCGAAAGCAGGCGCTATCGGCGCTTCGAAGCCGTGGTGCGCTCGCTGCAGCTGATCCTCCAGCGGCAGGTGGTGCAGGCCGTGGCCAGCGTGCGCCTGCTGGGCCAGGACATCCTCGACAGCCAGT
This sequence comes from Acidovorax sp., assembly GCA_041987645.1. Classification (GTDB taxonomy): domain Bacteria; phylum Pseudomonadota; class Gammaproteobacteria; order Burkholderiales; family Burkholderiaceae_C; genus Paracidovorax. The sequence goes on from JBHIWE010000023.1 coordinate 11,307, forward strand.
TCGACTTCGAGGCCGCCTGCAACATGGTGGGCCTGCTGTCCGTGCTGGGAGAGACATCCATCGAGCTGCCCGAAGGCCCTGAATGGGTGCTCGCCATCGGTCTGCGCTACACCAACACCAAGGCGTTGACCGAACTGCTGGCGAGCGCTGCCCACCGCTACCCCCTCAATGCCCAGGCCCTGCGCGACTGCCTCGGCCAGGTCAACAAGTCGGCCGAGGCCGCCGTGGCGCAGAGCCTGGGCGGCGACCCGCAAGGCGCCGTGGCGCAGCTGCTGACACGGGTGGACGCGACGCTCAACACCAAACTGCTGGACCTGGCCCAGCAGCTGCTCACCCGCCACGCAGCCCGCATCGGTGACGTGACCGAGACCCAGGCGGCCATCGATGCCCTGCGCGAGCGCTGCGGTCCGGCCACGGCGCGGGCCGCGATGGGCCACGAGGGCGAGCGCAAGCCCGGCGAACTGGTGCTGCGCACGCAGTCGGCCGAGGCCGCCGCGCAGCGCAAGGCCGCGATGGCGGCCCCGGCGCTCCCCGCCGAGCCCGTGCCCGACCTGGAACCGGTCGACCGCACGGACGCCTTCCGCCTGCGCCCCCTGGGCTGACTGCGCCGGGGCAGCCGGGCCGCTATGCCGCCGGACCGTGCCCGGAACGCGGTGGTACGAACCGCGGCAGCATCAGGCAGGCCTCCGCATTGGAGGGCGAGAAGCAAGCCAGCGCCGCCTGGCGCCAGGGGAGCCAGCGCCACTGCACGTGCTCGCGCGGATTGAGCTCGATGGGGTGGCCCGCTGGCACCTGCAGGCTGAAGAGACGCTCGCGGTTGCGCACCACGCCGGGCGCATAGCGGTACAGCCATTCAGGCCAGATGTCATAGACGTTCTCCAGCGCCCAGTCGACCAGCACGCAACCGGGTGCCCTGGCATCAATGCCCGTTTCCTCGCGTACCTCGCGCACGGCCGTGTCCTCGAAGGGCTCATCCAGCCCGTCCTTGCTGCCGGTCACCGACTGCCAGTGGTCCGCATCGCCCGTGCGGCGGATGAGCAGCACCTCCAGCGCGGGCGTGTGGATCACGACCAGCACGGATTCAGGGATCTTGAAGGGCTTCGCGCTCACGCAGCGGCCATCAGCAAGGCGTCCATATCCACCGGAGACATCTCGGCCGGCATGCCGCGGGCACACTGCTGCAGCCATTGCGCAGAGATGCGGCACAGCAGGGGCCGCGTGGCCCCTTCGCCAGCGCCCGGCACGGACACCACCGCGTCAATGAACGGCGTCTCCTGCGCCCCCTGTCCGATCGGATGCAGGGTCCGGCGGTCCAGCTCCAGGATCGGGCCCAGCGCATCGATGCGCAGCACGAAGTCCCGCGAGACCCCGTCGGCCTGAACGACACGCACCACCACCATCTGCCGGTGCGGGTCGGCCTTGCGCACGACGGGCTCGGAGCCCCCCGATACCACGCTGCGCAGATCCATCACGGGATAGACGGCAGCGCCTATGCGCGCCAGGCCCAGGAATGGCGCGCGGGCGCCGCCGGCATGCAGCACATCCGTATCAGGTGCGGCGGCCAGCACCTGCTCGGCCTCCAGCGCCAGCCAGTGGCTGCCCACCAGCAGGCTGGCCAGCTGCTGGCGGTGCTCCACCTCCACGCGCCCGCTCCGAACGCCCCCGGCAAAAATCGGTGCGACAGGCTCCGCAACCCGGTTTTCGCACAGCTGGCGCAGCGCCAGGCAGCTCATGCCATGGTCGTAGCCATCCGCATTGCGGAACTCGCGGTAGCCGTCACCCCGATGCAATCCCAGGCCATAAAGGTAGCTGCCGGCAGGCACCACTCTGTTGCCGGCGCACTGGCAAGCCGACACGACATCGGCCGTCACCTCCGAGGCTCCGCCGCCGCCCGCGCGCACCACGCTGCCGCGGGTGTCAATGAACGCCAGCGCATCGCCCGCACCCGCACCCTCAGAACAATCGTCCAGGATGGATTGCATCTGGCCGGCGGCATCCCACACGACGGCGATGCCGCCCAGCACCGGGGAGCCACTACCCTCGCCGTCCCGCACCGCAGCGGCGTAGACGAAGGTCGGCCCCGCCTCGTAGAAGCGGCTCGTCGTGTAGTCGCTCACCACGTAACCCTGGCTGTCCGTCAGGCGCTGGCAGCGCGCAACCCACTCCTCCTCATCCAGCTTCTGTCCCACGTGATGCGCCTGCCCAGGCTGCGAAACAGCCATGATCCGGCCTTCGCGGTCGAAAAGCACCAGGCAGGCATAGACGGTATAGAGCGCATTGATGCCTTCCAACACCGCACGGGCCTGCTCACAGCCCGGCATACCTGCCGCGAGCGTGCGGGCGAACTGCGGCGTGAGGGCCCACCAACGGCAGTCGTTGGATCGCTCGTAGAGATTGCGGTCCAGGATCTGCATGGCCAGCGCAGCGCGCGAATGGGCGTCGCGCAGCAAAGAGCGCACGATGACGCCATACAGATCCTGCAGCGCGCTGGAGAACGTCTGCGCGGTCTTGTGTGCCAGGGCGCCGATCTCCGACAGCAGCGTCTTGGCGAAAAGCAGGTCGCGCGGCGACGCTTCATCCGGGCTTTCACCGCCGCCCAGTTGGTTGAGTTCGAGCAAGCCGTTCCAGATGGAGCGGTCCAGCGCTGCCTGCACCGCGGCAGAGCGCGCCGGTATCTCGCGCAGTTCGCGCGACAGCAGATCCGCCTGGCCGCCCAGCAGGGCGGGCAAGCCGCCCGCGTCTTCGGTCATGACATCCTCGAAAGCCAGGTCCAGAGGCAGCAGCACAAGCCCCCGCCAGCCCGGCCCGCGGTAGCCCTGAAAGCCCTGCGTATCGCGCACCGACATCAGATAGCGCCGACTGGCGTGCCGCACCAAATGGGTGCCGGCCGCTCCCGCCTCGGGCAGTCTCCAGCCGTCCGGCAATTGCAGGGAATCGCTGGAAGCCAGCACCCGCCCCATGGCATCCACGAGGGCGATCACCACATCGGATGATTGCCCATTCGCGCCGCCTGACTGCACCGACTGGAAGATGGCCAGCATTTCGTCCGACAGATTGAACTCCAGCGCCACCATGCCCAGCACCCGCCCTCCCTCAGACTCGACGCGGCAGGCATAGACCAGCGTCTGCCGGTCGGAGCCGGTGAAGCCATGCACCGCGTAGTGCTCCACATACGGCGCGCGGCTTTGCAGCACACCCTCCACGAACGCATCGTCGCACGTGCGCTGTGCCCCAGCGGCCACCGCCTCGACAGGCCGCAGCGCCGCGCAGAGCCCGCCCTGGGCGTCGAAGAGGAAGATGTTGGAATAGACCGTGTACTTCTTCGCAGACTCGCGCAGGCGGGATTCGACGATCGGCCTCCCCCGGGGCTCAACATCCTCGAGATAGTTCGCCACGCCGACGTCGGTGGCCAAGAAGCCGATGTCGGCCGTCCGCTCGAACAGGTTGCGCACCAGCACATCGATACACACCTGGGCACGCGACTCCAGGTCTTCCGTTCGATTCTTGAGCGCTTCTTGCGCCAGCCCGCGCATCAGGTCGGCGGAGAGCGCGGAAAAGTTTTTACGGGCCTGCGCCAGATCGCTGCCCGCGGACGCCTTGGACGACAACAGCGACAGAGAGGACAACAGCGAGAGGTGGTCCCAGGCGTTCTCCACAAGGCGCAACTCCTGGCGCTGATGCAAAGCCGCAGGCATGTAGCGCAGCCACTGCTCGGAGGAGTTGACGAGGTTCTTCACGGGAGGCGTCCTTATGTGGTTGGCGCTTGTGAACTCTCACCCAGGAGTTTCATTCGCGCACATTCTGCCTATCAAAAAGCGTACCCACGAGTCCAGACTCAATCAAGGCGCCGTCGGCCGCTCCCTGGCCGCATAGCCATCGCCCCGCACGCCCACCCAGCGAAAGGGCAAAAAAAACGGCGGGAGCCTCGATGCTCCCGCCGCTGTTCCCGAGCACCGCCCAAGGCGGCGCAGCATCAGGAGGCCTTCACCGCATCCGGGTTGCGCAGGCGGATGTGCAGCTCGCGCAGTTGCTTCTCGTCCACCGGGCCGGGGGCCTGGGTCAGCAGGTCCTGGGCGCGCTGGGTCTTGGGGAAGGCGATCACGTCGCGGATCGACTCGGCGCCGGTCATCAGCGTCACGATGCGGTCCAGGCCGAAGGCCAGGCCGCCGTGCGGGGGCGCGCCGTATTGCAGCGCATCCAGCAGGTAGCCGAACTTGTTGCGGGCCTCTTCGGGCGTGATCTTGAGGGCGTCAAAGACCTTCTGCTGGACGTCGGCGCGGTGGATACGGACGGAGCCGCCCCCCATTTCCCATCCATTGAGCACCATGTCGTAGCCCTTGGAGATGCACTTCTCGGGCGCGGTCACCATCCAGTCTTCATGGCCGTCTTTGGGCGCCGTGAAGGGGTGGTGCACGGCCGTGTAGCGCTGGGCTTCGTCGTCGAACTCGAACATCGGGAAATCGACCACCCAGAGCGGTGCCCAGCGGTCTTCGAAGAGGCCGTTCTTCTTGCCGAATTCGCTGTGGCCGATCTTGATGCGCAGCGCGCCGATGGCGTCGTTGACGATCTTTTCCTTGTCGGCGCCGAAGAACAGCAGGTCGCCGTCCTGCGCGCCGGTGCGCTTCATGATCTCGGCGATGGCCGAATCATGGATGTTCTTGACGATGGGCGACTGCAGGCCGTCACGGCCCTTGGCCAGCTCGTTGACCTTGATGTAGGCCAGGCCCTTGGCGCCGTAGATCTTGACGAACTCGGTGTAGGCATCGATCTCGCCGCGCGAGAGGCCGCCGGACTCGCGAGCGCCACCGGGCACGCGCAGGGCCACCACGCGGCCGCCCTTCATGTTGGCGGCGCCCGAGAACACCTTGAAGTCCACGTCCTTCATCACTTCGGTCAGCTCGGTGAATTCGAGCTTGACCCGCAGGTCGGGCTTGTCGGAGCCGTAGCGGTGGGCGGCCTCCTGGTACGTCATGACCGGGAACTCGCCCAGGTCCACGCCGATCGTGTTCTGGAACACCGTCTTGATCATGCCCTGGAAGATGTCGCGGATCTCTTCTTCCGTCAGGAACGAGGTTTCGATATCGATCTGCGTGAATTCAGGCTGGCGGTCGGCGCGCAGGTCTTCGTCGCGGAAGCACTTGGTGATCTGGTAGTAGCGATCGAAGCCCGAGACCATCAGCATCTGCTTGTAGAGCTGGGGCGACTGCGGCAAAGCGAAGAACTGGCCGTCGTGCACGCGGCTGGGCACCAGGTAGTCGCGCGCGCCTTCGGGCGTGGACTTGCCCAGCATGGGCGTTTCGATGTCGATGAAGCCGTTGGCATCGAGGAACTTGCGCACCTCCATGGACACGCGGTAGCGCAGCATCAGGTTGCGCTGCATGTAGGGGCGGCGCAGGTCCAGCACGCGGTGCGTGAGGCGGGTCGTTTCCGACAGGTTCTCCTCGTCGATCTGGAAGGGAGGCGTGACCGACGGGTTGAGCACTTCCAGCTCGTGGCAAAGCACCTCAATCTTGCCGCTCTTCAGAGTGTCGTTGGCCGTGCCTTCGGGGCGCTCGCGCACGAGGCCCTTGACCTGCACGCAGAACTCGTTGCGCACGCCTTCAGCCGTCTTGAACATGTCGGCGCGGTCGGGATCGCACACCACCTGCACGTAGCCTTCGCGATCGCGCAGGTCGATGAAGATCACGCCGCCATGGTCGCGGCGGCGGTTGACCCAGCCAGCCAGAGTGACGGTTTGCCCCAGAAGGGCTTCGGTGACGAGACCGCAGTAATGTGAACGCATGGCCATGGATGTCTTTCCAGTGCGCCCGCAAGGAGCGCCATTAGTTGCTTGACTGACTCGCGCCCACGAAGGGCGCGGCGGATGTGATGCCGGTGTTCGGCGGACTGCCGGCTAGTGCTGGGAATCGAGCTGCACGGGGTCGGGCGGCACCACCACCCCCATGGAGACGATGTACTTCAGCGCCGTGTCCACGCTCATGTCCAGCTCGACGCAATCGCTCTTGCGCATGATCACGAAGTAGCCGCCGGTCGGGTTGGGGGTGGTGGGCACGTAGACGCTCACGAACTCGTCGCGCAGGTAGGCCGCGACTTCACCGCTGGGCGCGCCGGTCACGAAGGCCACCGTCCATACGCCCTCGCGAGGCCACTGCACCAGCACGGCGGTGCGGAAGGCATTGCCGCTCTCGGAAAACAGCGTGTCCGACACCTGCTTGACGCTGGAATAGATCGAACGCACCACCGGGATGCGGCTGACCAGCGCATCGCCCCACTGCACCAGCTTGCGGCCTGCGAAGTTGCTCGCGAGCGCGCCCACGGCCAGCAGGATGCCCAGGGTCAGCAAGACCCCGAAGCCGGGGATGTGAAAGCCCAGCAGCCGGTCGGGCTGCCAGGACAGCGGCAGGATCTGCAGGGTCTGGTCGAGCGTGCTGACGATCCAGTGCAGCACCCAGGCCGTGATGACACCGGGCACGATGACCAGGAGGCCGGTGAGCAGCCATTTGCGCAAAGCGGACATTCGGGGCGGACGCAGTTGGTAAGACGAGGAAGGATAGGGGAGTCAGGCCGCAGCAGCGCCGGAAGGAGCGCTCGCTGGCGCTGGCGCTGGTGCAGCAGCGGCCGGAGCTGCCGCCGCGCCGTCGGTGGGCGCCGGCTTGGCAGGGGCGCTGCCGCTGTTCTTGAAGTCGGTGGCGTACCAGCCGGAGCCCTTGAGCTGGAAACCGGCCGCCGTCAGCTGTTTGGAAAACGCCTCCGCACCGCAGGCCGGGCAGACCGTGAGCGGCGCATCGGAGATCTTTTGCAGCACATCCTTGGCGTGGCCGCAGGAGCCGCATTTGTAGGCGTAAATAGGCATCGGAGGCTAAGGCGTAAGGGGTGGGACAAAGCCGGCGATTATAGGTCGCCGGGCCGTAGAGCCCTTCGCGCCAGGCCTGCGGCCTGGCACACCGCTCAGGCAGGCCCCACCGTCAGCATGCGGTGCGGCGTGCGGGTGTCTGACACCCACTGCGGCAGCAGCGAGCCGGCCACCATGCCAAAGGCTGCAGCCAGCACACCAGCCAGCTGCGCGGGGAAGACCTCGCCCCAGGCCATGGACAGGCCCGCGATCCAGACGCCGATGCCCAGCACCACGGCGCACACGGCCCCCTGCGTGCTGGCCCGGCGCCAGTAGAGGCCCGCCACCAGTGGAACGAACGCTCCGACCAGCGGCACCTGGTAGGCGCGCGACACCAGTTCATAGATGGGCGTACCCTGCATGCGAATCGAATAGAGCAGCACAGCCAGGCTGAATACCAGCACGCTCACGCGCATGGTCAGCAGGTTCTCTCGGTCGCTGCTGCCCTTGCGGAACTGGCGCCAGATGTTCTCGGTGAAAGTGACGCTGGGCGCCAGCAGCGTGGCCGACGCGCAGGACTTGATCGCCGACAGCAAGGCGCCGAAGAACAGCACCTGCATGACGAAGGGCATCTTCTCCATCACCAGGGTGGGCAGCACCTTTTGCGGATCTTCGGCCAGCAACTGCTGGGCCCGCTCCGGCATGATGATCAGCGCGCTCACCACGAGGAACATGGGCACGAAGGCAAACAGAATGTAGGCCGTGCCGCCGATGACGGTACCGCGCGTGGCGGCCTTCATGGAGTTGGCCGACATCACGCGCTGGAACACGTCCTGCTGCGGGATGGAGCCCAGCATCATGGTGATGGCCGCGGCGAAGAAAAAGATCGTGTCGCGCAGCGTGGGCTCGGGCAGGAACTTAAAGAGGTCGCGACTGGATGCCAGTTCGATGACCTTGGCGGGTCCGCCTGCCATGTCGCCAGCGAAGAAGGCCAGCACCAGCAGACCCACCACGAGGATGATCATCTGCAGGAAGTCCGTGACTGCCACCGACCACATGCCGCCGAAGAGCGTATAGGCCAGGATGGACACCACGCCGATCACCATGCCCATGGGAATGCTCACCGTCCCGCCGGACAGCAGGTTGAACACCAGCCCCAGCGCCGTCACCTGCGCCGAGACCCAGCCCAGGTAGCTCAGCATGATGATGAGCGAACAGGCCGTCTCGATCACGCGGCCGTAGCGCTCGCGGTAGTAGTCGCTGATGGTCAGCAGACTCATGCGGTACAGCTTGCCGGCGAAGAAGAGCCCCACCAGCACCAGGCACATCCCTGCGCCGAACGGATCCTCGATCACGTTGTGCAGCCCGCCCTCGATGAACTTGGCCGGCACGCCCAGCACGATCTCGGAGCCGAACCAGGTGGCGAACGTGGTCGTGATGATCATGAACATCGGCAGGTGTCGCCCGGCGATGGCGTAGTCCGTGGTGTTCCTGACCCGCCGCGCGGCCACGAGTCCGATGGCGATGGTGATCAACAGGTAGGCAATGACCAGGGTCAACAGCACGGCATGCTCCTCGATGTCGCGAAGTGGTGGGGAGAAGAAAAAGACAACAGGCGGAAAGGGGCGAGCGCAACGGGAACCGCGCCGGCCCCATCAGAAGATGCGCACACGCACCAGCAGCTGCATGGCCAAGAGACCCAATGCAAAACCCAGGCCACCATAGACCAGCCCCTGCAACAAGCGATTGGTCTGTTTCTGGGCCGCGATCAACTCCAGCAGTTCGCGCCGACTCTCGTTAGGGCGCTGTTGCAGGTAGCCGTGCAGCAGACGCGGCAGCTCGGGCAGCATCTTGGCGAAATGCGGTGCTTCGGCGCGCAGCTCGCGCAGCAGACGCTGGGGCCCCATCTGGTCGAGCATCCACTTTTCCAGGAAGGGCTTGGCGGTGCTCCAGAGGTCCAGCTCGGGGTCGAGCTGGCGGCCCAGCCCCTCGATGTTGAGCAGGGTCTTTTGCAGCAGCACCAGCTGGGGCTGGATCTCGACCTGGAAGCGCCGCGAGGTCTGGAACAGGCGCATCAGCACCATGCCGAGGGAGATCTCCTTGAGCGGCCGGTCGAAGTACGGCTCGCACACTGCGCGGATGGCGCTTTCCAGCTCGTTGACGCGGGTGGTCGGGGGCACCCAACCGCTTTCGATGTGCAGCTCGGCCACGCGCTTGTAGTCGCGACGGAAGAAGGCCGTGAAGTTCTGAGCCAGATATTCCTTGTCGAACTCGGTCAGCGAGCCGACGATACCGAAGTCGAGCGAAATGTAGCGGCCGAAAGTTTCCGGCTCCAGGCTCACCTGGATGTTGCCAGGATGCATGTCGGCCGTCACGGGCCAGCTTGGGAATGTCCACGCCAGCGGCACGTAGCCGCTCGATCTGGTTGATCGGCACGCCCTTCATGCGCTGCATCACCAGCACTTCGGAGTGGCAGTAGTCCCAAAAGATCTCGGGAATCTCGACCAGTTCCAGGCCTTGCATGTTGCGGCGCAGTTGGGCGGCATTGGCCGCCTCGCGCACCAGGTCCAGCTCGTCGTGCAGGTAGTTGTCAAACTCGGCCACCACCTGACGGGGCTTCAGGCGCTTGCCATCGGCCGACAGGCCCTCGACCCAGCCAGCCATCATGCGCATCAGCGCCAGATCGTTCTCGATCACCGGCAGCATGCCCGGGCGCAGCACCTTCACGGCCACTTCGCGCTCGCGGCCCTGGCGGTCCCGAATGACGGCGAAATGCACCTGAGCGATGGACGCGCTGGCGATGGGCTCGCGGTCGAACGACACGAAGACCTCGTCGACCGGGCGGCGGAAGGCGCGCTCGATGGTGGCGATGGCGATCTTGGGGTCGAAAGGCGGCACGCGGTCCTGCAGCAGGGCCAGTTCGTCGGCGATGTCGGGCGGCATCAGGTCGCGGCGGGTGGAGAGCACCTGCCCGAACTTGACGAAGATGGGGCCCAGGCGCTCCAGCGCCTCGCGCAGGCGCTGGCCGCGCGGCGCGTCGAGGTCACGGCCCACCGAGATGATGCGCGCCAGCAGGCGCAGCCAGGGTTTCTGGAAGCTGGTGAGCACCAGCCCGTCCAGGCCGTAGCGCAACGCCACCCAGACGATGGTGCACCCACGTAAAAAGCGGCTCATGGCGCCGTGGTGTCGCTGCTGGCAGCCATGGAGCCAGGTGCCGGCGCCGCACCCGCTGCGCCCATGCGGGAACCCACGAAGCTGCGCAGCGCCTGGGCCGCCTTGCGGGCCACGGAGCCGACGGCGTGCGCGGGCGCATCACCGATCACGCGGGCCAGGTCTTCCTCGACGTCCCAGCGGACGTGATCGACCAGCCAGTTGATTTCGGCGGCGAGCTGCACATCGCCCTCGATGCGGATGGAAGGCTTGTCGCCCCGCAGTGCCGCCTGGGCCAGGGCGAGCGGGGACGTGTCGGTGACTTCGAGGCGCAGATCGGGCTTCGCGTCAGCCTGGGCCAGGTCGAGCAGCCCGGCAGGGGTGATCTGCAGCGCGACCGAATACGCGCGCCACTGCACCTGCGCCACGCGTCCGCGCTGGCGGGCGAGACGTTCCGTGGCCTGGGGCTCCTGCATGAGCACGTGGTTCAGGAACAGGACCGCGCGATGCTGCACCTCATGGATGAGCCACTGCGGCGGCTGCGGACCACTGGCCAGGCGCTCGAAGAGACCGTCCAGGAACGAAAAAGGGGACTGTGTTGCCATAGTCCCCGATTATTCCCTGAACTGGGAGCGGCGCGCAGCGCCTTGCCCCTATACGCCGCCGGCCCGGATGCGCTGCACCGGACCGGGAGGGCGTGGGCAGATCACTGCAGCGCCTGCACACCTGCCACGAGCCAGCCGGTGGAGCCGCTCTTGGGCTTGGTCATGTTCCACACTTCGCGGAACGGGCTGGGTCCGGCGGATGCCTCTTCGCGGATCATGCCGGAGAACTCGACGCTGGCCATGTAGCCGTCGCCCAGGTCTTCGATGCCCAGCAGCTGCGCTTCCAGCATCACCACTTCGGTGTGGTTGGGCTGGCTGGCGTCGCGGTGCAGTTCGCGTTCGTGCAGCTGGGCCCGGATCTCTTCCAGCATGCCGTCGGTCATCATCGAGCGCAGCACGTTGATGTTCGATGCATCCCAGGCGGCCTGCAGCGTGGTGAAGTTGCGCTTGGCGGCGCTCAGGAAGCCTTCGGCGTCGAAGCCCTCGGGCACGCCCCAATTCTGCGAGCCGGCCAAAGCGGAGCCGATGACCACGCCACCGGCCGTCGCGGCGCCGGCAGCCGGGCGGGCCGCTTCGAACGCAGTGGCACTGCGCTCCCAGGGGCGCGCCGAGGCGTCGTTGCCGACGTTGGCCGGGCTGTACTGGCGCGGGACCTGGGCTTCTGCGGGCGTCGCGGCGCCCTCGCCTGCTCCTGCGCCCTGGAAGGCGAAGGGCGAGCGGGCCGGCGCGGCGGGCTTGCTGCGGGCCCGCATGATCATGCCGATCACCACGAAAGCCACCAGCACCAGCAGCGCGATCATCAGGAACTGGCCGAACTCGGCGCCCAGGCCCAGAGAGTGGGCCAGCCAGGCCAGGCCCAGGCCGGCGGCCAGGCCACCCAGCATGGCGCCCCAGGGCTTCTTGGGCGCGGCAGCGGCAGGGGCAGCGCCGGGTGTAGCCGGCTTGGCGGCGGCAGCGTTGCTGGGGGCCGCGTTCTGCACCGGCGCGCCAGGGGTTGCGGGCGGCGTGGCTGCGGATTCGCGTTGCGTCACCTGGCTGGACTGCTTGCCCACCGAACGGCCTCCGCCCAAGCGCTTGGCATCGGCGTCCACATGCGCCACCACCAACATCGCGGCCAGGACCACGGACCAGAATTTCATCATCGCTCTCTCCTACTTGTGCGTGTCTCTAATTTGGATCAGCACTTGATTCCAACATGCAGGGCCACGACACCGCCAGTCATATTGTGATAGTCCACATGTCCAAAGCCATTTTGCTGCATGAGGGATTTGAGTGACTCCTGGTCCGGATGCATGCGGATCGATTCGGCCAGATAGCGATAGCTGGCGTCGTCGCCCGCCACAAGCTTGCCCAGGCGCGGCAGCACCGAGAACGAATACCAGTCGTAAACCTTCTCCAGCGGCTTGGCGACCTTGGAGAACTCCAGCACCAGCAGCTTGCCCCCCGGCTTGAGCACGCGGCACATCTCGGCGATGGCCACGTCCTTGTGGGTCATATTGCGCAGGCCGAAAGCGACGCTCACCACATCGAAATGGGCATCGGGAAAAGGCAGCGCCTCGGCGTCGCAGACCAGGGTCGGCAGCACGATGCCCTCGTCGATCAAGCGGTCGCGGCCCACGCGCAGCATGGCCTCGTTGATGTCGGTATGCACCACGCAGCCGGAGGCGCCCACCTTCTTGGAAAAGGCGCGGGCCAAGTCGCCCGTGCCGCCGGCGATGTCCAGCACCTGACTGCCTTCGCGCAGGTTGGCGACCATGACGGTGTAGGCCTTCCAGGCGCGGTGCAGCCCGCCGGACATCAGATCGTTCATCACGTCGTACTTGGAAGCGACGGAATCGAAGACGCCGCGCACATGGCGGGCCTTTTCCTGTTCGTCCACCGACTGGAATCCGAAATGCGTGGTGCTCATATCTTTGATGCTCAAGGTTGAACGGGGGTTTGTGTGGTGTGCTGGCGCGACGACGGTTTCAGTGGCCGCCACACCCGTGGCCATGCCCGTGACCGCCGCCGGCAGCCTTGGCGGCCATGGGCGCGTCGCGATCCACGCCGGCCGCCTGCAGGCGGGCTTCGTAGTCGGCCCAGAGGGCCGCCTCTTCGCGGCCCAGCTGGTAAAGATAGTCCCACGAGAAGATGCCGCTGTCGTGCCCGTCGGAGAAGGTCGGCTTGACCGCGTAGTTGCCCACGGGTTCCAGCGACGCGAGCGTCACGGCGCGCTTGCCTGTCTGCAGCACTTCCTGGCCCGGGCCGTGGCCCTGCACTTCGGCCGAAGGCGAATAGACGCGCATCAGCTCGAACGGGATGCGGAACACCGCACCGTCGGAGAACGCCACTTCCAGCACGCGCGATGCGCCATGCACCGTGATGGATTGCGGAGTGGGCGCGCCTGCGGTCAAACCTGCCATGGGATGTTCACCTGTACTGTTGTCTGAGTGACGGGAAAAAGAAGCGGCCCGCATTGTCCCACTGCTGCGCGCCTGCCCGGCGCTCGACGATCGAGCCCCCTCCGAGAGCGCGGCGATTGACCCCCTGCGCAGGGCCGGTTACCGTTGGATGCAAACATCGCATCACCTTTTTCATGACTGCAAACTCGGCTATCCCGGCGCAAAGCAAGCTCGCGCACAAGGCGTTCTGGATCATGTCGCGACGCGTTACCGTGATGGCTGCCGGGGTCGATCTGGCCTTCCTGATCCTTTTCACGGTGCTGGGCTCACCCGTTCTGGCCTGGCTGAACCTGCTCAGTATCGCGCTCTACGCCGCGGCCTACGGGCTTTTGATCCGCCGCGCCAACGTGGCCGCGCTGCTGCTGATCTGGCTGGAGGTAACAGGCCACGCCGCGCTGGGCACGTGGCTCATCGGCTGGGACAGCGGCTTCCATTACTACCTGCTGATGTTCATTCCGGCCATCATCGTCAGCACCAGGCGACAGTTGCGCACCACCGTGCTGCTGCTGATGCTGTTCGTGTTCTACATGGGGCTGCACACGGTGTCGCGGCATGTCGGCCCCCTGACCCCGCTGAGCGCGCACGGACTGGCAGTGGTCCACGGCTTCAATGTAGCCGTGGTGTTCTGCATGGCGGCGTACACCGCCCGCTTCTATTACGACACGGTGCGCCGCGCCGAAGAGCAGCTGCAGGCGCAGGCCGCGACCGATCCGCTGACCGGCTTGTCCAACCGCCGCAACCTGATCGCGCGCGCGGAACGCACGCTGCCCGAAGCGCGCCTGGCAGGCCGCCCGACGGCTCTGGTGATCGCGGACATCGACCATTTCAAGCACATCAACGACCGCTACGGCCACGATGTGGGCGATCAGGTACTCGTCTCCATCGGCGCCCTGCTGCTGCGGGCCAGCCGTGCACACGACGTGGTGGCGCGCTGGGGCGGGGAGGAGTTCCTGATCCTGCTGCCGGACACCTCCGCGGAGGCCGCACGGATCCTGGCGGAACGGGTGCGCAGCGCGGTGGCAGAAGCGCCGATGCACCACGCGAGCGGGCGCATCGGCGCCACCCTCTCCCTGGGCGTGTGCGAGGTGGGAGCGGACGAACCGCTCTCCAGTGCCATTGCCCGCGCCGACCGCGCGCTCTACCGCAGCAAGGATGCGGGACGCGACCGCGTAACCACCGCCTGCGGCGCGTTGTGAGCCGCCTTCAGCGGCTGCTGCCCAGACTGTCCAGCTCGCGGCACATGGCCTGCTCGGCCGCCGGCAGCAGCGCTGCGACGCGCGCCTCCTCCCCTGGCACCCGTTCACGCAGCGCCGCAGCCCATACCGGCGCGGGGAAGTGGCTATCCCAGCCGAATCGGGCGATCACGTGCCAATGCAGGTGCGGCACCATGTTGCCCAGCGCCGCCAGGTTGATCTTGGCGGGCCGCAGGTGGGCGCGCAGCGCCCGCTCCACGGCACAGACGGCAGCCATGCAGTGCGCTCGGTCCTCCACAGACAGATCGGAGAACTCGGCCGCATGCGCGTGCCACACGACGCGATAGAAGGCGGGAAAGCCGGCCTCGTCGGCGCGGATCACGCGCAGCCGTTCGCCACGCCAGACCAGCGTGCCGCCATCGGCCTCGCAAAGCGGGCAGCCGGCGACAGCCAGCGGAGCGGTGGCGACAACAGCCGGGACAGCCATCAGACCAGGACCCGCTCGATGCCGCCCGCATTGGCGCACTGCACGTATTCGGGCATCCAGTTCTCGCCCAGGATCTCGCGCGCCATCTCGACGACGATGTAGTCGGCTTCGAGCAGGCCGTTGTTCAGGTCGTCCTGGTAGCGGTTCAGGCCCTGCAGGCAGCTGGGGCAGCTGGTGAGGATCTTCACGTTCTCCTGCGGAGCGACAGCGCCGCTGGCGCGGAGCGCGGCCTCGCCCTTCTTGATCTCCTGCTCCTTGCGGAAGCGCACCTGGGTGGAGATGTCGGGCCGGGTCACGCCGAGGGTGCCGGATTCGCCGCAGCAGCGCTCGCTCTTGAGCACCTGATCGCCCACCAGCGCCTTGACGGTCTTCATCGAGTCCTGCTGCTTCATGGGGCTGTGGCAGGGCTCGTGGTACAGGTACGCGCCCTTGCCCTGCAGCTGGATACCCTTTTCGAGCAGGTATTCGTGGATGTCGATGATGCGGCAGCCCGGGAAGATCTTGTCGAACTGGTAGCCCTGCAGCTGGTCGTAGCAGGTGCCGCAGCTCACCACCACGGTCTTGATGTCAAGGTAGTTGAGCGTGTTGGCGACGCGGTGGAAGAGCACCCGGTTGTCGGTGATCATCTTCTCGGCCTTGTCGAACTGGCCGCTGCCGCGCTGCGGATAGCCGCAGCACAGGTAACCCGGCGGCAGCACGGTCTGCACGCCCGCATGCCAGAGCATGGCCTGGGTTGCCAGGCCGACTTGCGAGAACAGGCGCTCGGAACCGCAGCCGGGGAAGTAGAACACCGCCTCCGTCTCGGCCGTGGTGGCAGCCGGATTGCGGATGATGGGCACGTAGTCCTTGTCTTCGATGTCCAGCAGCGCGCGCGCCGTCTTCTTGGGCAGGCCTCCGGGCAGCTTCTTGTTGATGAAGTGGATGACCTGTTCCTTCACCGGCGCCGAGCCCACCGTGGCGGGCGGGTGCGCGGTCTGCTTGCGGCCGAAGCTGCGCAGCAGATCGACGGCGATGCGCTGGGCCTTGAATCCCACGTCCACCATGGCCGTGCGCATCAGCTTGATGGTGTCGGGGTTGGTGGCATTGAGCATGCCCATGGCCAGCGCGTTCCCCGGACGGAAGGTCTTCTTGCCCATCTTGCGCAGCAGGTTGCGCATGTTCATGGTCACGTCGCCGAAGTCGATCTTGACCGGGCAGGGCGTGAAGCACTTGTGGCAGACCGTGCAGTGGTCGGCCACGTCCTCGAACTCCTGCCAGTGCTTGATCGACACGCCGCGGCGCGTCTGCTCTTCGTAGAGGAACGCCTCGACCAGTAGCGAGGTCGCCAGGATCTTGTTGCGCGGGCTGTAGAGCAGGCTGGCGCGCGGCACGTGGGTGGCGCACACCGGCTTGCACTTGCCGCAGCGCAGGCAGTCCTTGACCGAATCCGCGATGGCGCCGATGTCGCTCTGCTGCATGATCAGCGACTCGTGCCCCATCAGGCCGAAGCTGGGCGTGTAGGCGTTGGTCAGGTCCGAGAACATCAGCGATTCGCGCGCCGAAACGGCCCCTGGCGCTTGCGCTGCCTGGGCAGAATGCTCCTGATTTCGCAGCAACTTCCCCTTGTTGAAGCGGCCCTGCGGGTCCACGCGGCGCTTGTAGTCGGCGAAGGGGCGCAGTTCGTCGTCGGTCAGGAATTCGAGCTTGGTGATCCCGATGCCATGCTCGCCCGAGATCACCCCGTCCAGGCTGCGCGCCAGCACCATGATGCGCGCCACGGCCTCGTGGGCCGTCTGCAGCATCTCGTAGTCGTCGCTGTTGACGGGGATGTTGGTGTGCACGTTGCCGTCGCCCGCATGCATGTGCAGGGCGACCCACACGCGGCCCTTGAGCACGCGCTGGTGGATGGCCTGCGCCTCGTCCATGATGGGCTGGAAGGCCGCGCCGGGGAAGATCTTGGCGAGCGGCTCTCGGATCTGCGTCTTCCAGCTGGCGCGCAGGGTGTGGTCCTGCAGCTGGGGAAAGAGCGTCTCCACGTCCTGCAGCCAGCCGGACCAGAGGGCGCGCACCTCGCCCAGCAGCGCCACGGCCTGGGCCACGCGGTCTTCCAGCAGTTCGGCCGAGGGGATCTCGTGCGCGTCGTCCTGGCGGCCCAGCGGCAGGTTGCCGCGCAGGAAGAAATCCTGCAGCGCGTCGCACAACTGCAGCTTGTTGCGCAGCGACAGTTCGATGTTGATGCGCTCGATGCCGTCGGTGTATTCGGCCATCCGAGGCAGCGGGATCACCACGTCTTCGTTGATCTTGAAGGCGTTGGTGTGCCGGCTGATGGCGGCCGTGCGCTTGCGGTCCAGCCAGAACTTCTTGCGCGCCTCGGGGCTGATGGCGATGAAGCCTTCGCCTGCGCGGGAGTTGGCGATGCGCACGACCTCGCTGGTCACGCGCGCCACGGCGTCGGCGTCATCGCCCGCGATGTCGCCGAACAGCACCATCTTGGGCAGTCCGCCGCCGTGCTTCTTGCTCTTGGTGGCGTAGCCCACGGCCTTGAGATACCGGTCGTCCAGATGCTCCAGGCCGGCCAGCAGCACGCCCGAGCGCTTCTGTTCGGCGAACATGAAGTCCTTGATCTC
>JBHIWE010000024.1:0-28525 GCA_041987645.1 Acidovorax sp.
AAGAGCGGCACGCGCCGCGAAGAGCTGCTGCTGGCGCCCGAGATCCTGCAGAAGACCCGCATCCTGCGCCAGTTCATGTACAACATGGACGAGATCGAGTCCATGGAACTGATGATCAAGAAGATGCGCGAGACCAAGACCAACACCGACTTCTTCGAAGCCATGCGCCGCGGCGGCTGACCGCCCGCACACCTCATCTTGCCAACCGGGCCCGCCATGCGATAATGGCGGGCTTTTTCTTGCGGAAAGTACGCCGGACTGGCCGGCGCGGCTCCCGCATCTGATTCGAAAAGGAAGATCATGAAAGAAGGCATTCACCCCAACTACCGCGAAGTGCTGTTCGTGGACCTGTCCAACGGCTTCAAGTTCGTGACCCGTTCGTGCGTGAACACGAAGGAAACCGACACCTTCGAAGGTAAGGAATATCCCCTGTTCAAGCTGGACACCTCCTCTGAATCGCACCCCTTCTACACCGGCACGCAAAAGTCGGTGGACAACATGGGTGGCCGCGTGGAGCGCTTCCGCAACCGCTTCGGCAAGACCACGGCCGCTGCGAAGTAAGACCGCAAGCCCGGGAGCCTCATCCCGCCGCTTCGAGAAGGCAGCCCGGTTCGCCGCGCTGCCTTTTTTCCTTCCTGAAGTCTGCTCGCCGCCCCAGCGCGGCGGCTTTGGACGCGATGCTGACGGCAGCGATCGGCATGCCGGCCCGCTCCGCCAACATCGCCCTGCTGATTTCCGCCACCTACCTTGCACCGGACGAATCTCGCGTGATCCAGCCCACCCCTGCCATCGTGCCCCACAGCGCCGCACGCACCCTGCCGCGCTGGGCGCTGCTGCTGCTGTGCCTTGCCTATGTGGTGCCGGGCTTCATTGGACGCGACCCATGGAAGAGCGCCGATGTGACGGCCTTCGGCTACATGCGCGAGCTGGCGCTGGGCCACACGCCGTGGCTGGACCCTTTGATGGCGGGGCTGTCACCCGATACTGACGGCCTGCTGCCCTACTGGCTGGGAGCCTGGGCCATCCAGTGGACATCCCCCTGGCTCTCGCCTGAACTTGGCGCGAGGCTGCCCTTCGCCGCACTGCTGGCACTCACGCTGGCCGCCACCTGGTACAGCGTCTATTACCTCGCGCGCAGCCCAGGCGCGCAGCCGGTGGCCTTCGCCTTCGGCGGCGAAGCCAGCCCGGCTGCCTATGCCCGTGCCATGGCAGACGCGGGTCTGCTGGCCCTCATCGCCTGCCTGGGTCTGGCGCAGCTCTCACACGAAATCACCAGCCACCTCACGCAGCTGGCCTGCACCGCACTGGTCTTCTATGCGGCGGCGGCCATGCCGCTGCGTACGACGCTCCCCATGGTCGCGGCCGTTGCCGGGCTGGGCGGCCTGGTGCTGAGCGGCGCGCCGACCCTGGCGGCACTGCTGGGCAGCGGCGGCGCACTGCTGGTGCTGTTCAGCGCCTCCGATTCGCCCCGGCGCCGCTGGCCCTGGGCGGCCGCACTGGCGGGCATCACGCTGGCGTCGGCCCTGCTGGGCTGGGAGCTCCAGCTCTGGCGCTGGCGCATCGTCGAAGCGAAAGATGCCACCGAGTGGAGCAGCCTTGCACGGCTGCTCCTCTGGTTCTCCTGGCCCGCCTGGCCGCTCACGCTCTGGACGCTGTGGCGCTGGCGCCGGCAGATCGTGAGCCGGCAGCCTCATCGGCACCTGCTGCTGCCTCTCTGGTTCCTGACAGTGGCCCTGGCGGCCACCCTCACCACGCGCCCGGCCGACCGGGCGCTGCTGCTGGGCCTGCCCGCGCTCGCGGCGCTGGCAGCCTTCGCGCTGCCCACGCTGCGGCGCAGCATTGCGGCACTCATCGACTGGTTCACCCTGCTCTTTTTCAGCGCTTCGGCCATTGCCATCTGGGTGATCTGGCTGTCGCTGCAGACCGGAATACCCGCCAAGCCCGCACAGAATATCGCCCGGCTGGCGCCCGGTTTCGTGGCCTCGTTCTCTCCCGTGGCTTTCGCCACCGCACTGGCCGCCACGCTGGCCTGGTGCACGCTGGTATGGTGGCGCGCGGCACGCAACCGCACCGCCATCTGGAAGAGCCTGGTGCTTCCCGCGAGCGGCGCGGCGCTGGGCTGGCTGCTGCTGATGACGCTCTGGTTGCCGCTGCTGGACCACGCACGCAGCTACCGGCTGCAGATGGAGGCCGTGCGCGCCACCGTCGGCGACAAGCCCGGCTGCGTGGCCACCTACGGTATGGGCCGCGCCCAGCTGGCCGCCCTGATCTACCACGCCGGGCTCACGCCGGCATCCGGCCAGCACAGCGCCGACTGCGATTGGCTGGTGGCCGACGCAGGCGCCGTGCCGCACTTTTCCACGGTGCTGCCCGCCCACGAGTGGAAAGAGATCGCGACCATCATGCGGCCCACCGACAAGAACGACAGCCTCGTCGTGCTGCACCGTATCCCGGGCCGGCGCTGAGGGCCGAACCGATGCCTTCCGAGCGCGCCACGATCTTGCGCCACGCCGGCACCGTGCTGGCCGGGCAGCTGGCCGTCATGGCCTTCGGGGTGACCGACACCATCGTCGCGGGCCGCCATTCCGAAGGCGCGCTCGCTGCGCTGTCGATCGGCTCGGCCGTGTTCATCAGCGTCTATGTGGCGCTCATGGGCGTGCTGCAGGCCCTGCTGCCTGTCTGGGCCGAGCAGCGCGGCGCGCACAAGCCCTCCGCCATCGGCACCAGCGTGCGCCAGGCCCTCTACCTCTGGCTGATCGTGACCGCGCTGGGGATGGCCGCACTGCTGGCTCCCGGCGCCCTGCTGCGGTGGACGCAGGTGCCCGAGGCGCTGCGCGGCCAGGTGGAGACCTATCTGCGCATCCTGGCATTCGGTTTGCCGCCCGCGCTGCTTTTTCGCATCTACAGCACCCTGAACCAGGCTCTGGGCAAGCCCCAGCTGGTCACCTGGCTGCAGGTGGGGTCGCTGGCACTCAAGGTCCCTCTCTCCATCGGCCTGGCGTTCGGCGCGTTCGGGCTGCCCGCGCAGGGCGCTGTCGGCTGCGCGTGGGCGACCCTGGCGGTCAACTACGCATTGCTGGCCGTGGGCGTCTGGATGCTACGCACCCGCCCGATGTACGCCCCGCTGGCGCTGTGGCGACCGATGGAAAGACCCGATCCCAGCCAGCTGGCGCGGTTTGCCCGGCTGGGCATTCCGGCCGGGCTGTCGATTCTGGTGGAGGTGACCTCGTTTTCGCTGGTGGCGCTCTTCGTTGCGCGCCAGGGCACGCTGTCGTCTGCCGCCCACCAGATCGCCTCCAACCTCGGCGCCGTGTTCTACATGGTGCCGCTGTCGCTCGCCATCGCTACCAGCGCACGTGTGAGCTTTTGGCGCGGCGCGGGCGACGAGGCCCGGGCACACAGCGTCGCCTGGATGGGATTCAGGCTTGCAGCCCTGATGGGAATTGGGCTTGCAGCTACGCTATTCATAGCAAGAGAGGCCATCGCGAGCTTGTACTCGAACAATATGCAGATCGTCGCGCTGGCTGCGGCGATCCTGCCACTGGTGGCCGCCTACCACCTCGCGGACGCGCTGCAGACGCTCTGTATCTTCGTGCTGCGCAGCTACCACATCACGATCGCGCCGCTACTGATCTACTGCCTGCTTCTCTGGGGTGGCGGAATGGCCGGAGGCTACCTGCTCGCCTACCATGGCCTCGCTGGCTGGGGACCCTATGGCGACACACCGGCGCCGTTCTGGGCCGCCAGCGCGATGGCGCTGGGCGTCACGGCGCTGGCCTTCGCCGGCATGCTGTGGCGAGCATTGCGCCGGCCACGGGCGGCTTGACCGCACTCCTTGCCTGAAGCCGGCGGCGAAAGCTCGCGCCTTCTCGGAGACGGCCTGCTACCCGGGTGGCGAACGACGCCGAAATCGGAACGCTTGGGGCCGTTGCCCTCCCCACCGCACCACCATGCGCGGTGCGTCCTGCCCTCAGGCCGCCATGTCCATCGGCGGCGCCAACTGCGCGCGCGGGGCAGGCTGCAGGCGGCTGGCAGGAAAGGTCACGGAAAAGACCGAGCCTTTGCCGACGACGCTGGAAATATTCAACGCCGCGCCGTGGCGCTGCACTACGTGCTTGACGATGGCCAGCCCCAGACCGGTGCCGCCGGTCTCGCGCGAACGGCTGCGGTCCACCCGGTAGAAACGCTCGGTGAGGCGGGGAATGTGTTTTGCCTCGATGCCCGGCCCCGTGTCAGTCACCGCGAAGCATCCGCGCCCGTCGTCGAGCCGCTCCCAGGTCACGCGGATACTGCCGCCCAGGGGCGTGTAGCGCACGGCATTGTTGACCAGGTTCGATAGCGCGCTCTGCAGCTCCACGGCCGATCCGGCGATCATTCCCGCCTCGCGCAGCTGCTGGGCATCGGGGAAGGTAATGACGTGTTCGCGCGACTGGCCGTTACCCAGCACCGATGACAGCGCCCGGCCCTCGTCCTCGCAGCGGCGCAGCAAAGCCTCCATGGGCATCCAGTCGTGCATGCTGGGTAAGGGGCTGCCCTCCAGGCGCGAGAGGGTCAGGAGGTCGTGCACCACGCTCTGCATGCGGGCGGCCTGCTGGGCCATCATGCTCAGATAGCGGTCGCGCTCATCCTCCGAAAGACGCAGCGTCTGCAGCGTCTCGACGAAGCCGGTCAGCACGGTGAGGGGTGTGCGGATCTCGTGCGACACGTTCGCCACGAAGTCGCGCCGCATGGCTTCGGCCTGCTCCAGCGCGGTCACATCGCGTGAGAGCAGCAGCTTGCGCCCATCCCCGTAGGGGTGCAGATGCACCGAGATGCGCACCGGCCGCGAGGCCGTGCTCTCGCGGCCCTGCAGAGCGACACCCTGCGAGAAGTCGTGGCCCGAGTAGTAGGCCGTGAAGTCGGGGTCACGCACCAGATTGCCGATGGTCTGCAGCATGTCGCGATCGACGTCGAAACCCAGATGCGAGGCAGCCGTCTGGTTGCACCACTCGATGCGGCCTTGCGCGTCCAGCAGCACCACGCCGTTGGGCGATGCCTGCAGCGCCTCCAGGATCTCGGCGGTACGGCGCTCGCTGCTCTGGATCTGCTGATCGCGCAGCCGCAAGATGCGGCGCGCTCGGTCAGCGACCTCGCCCCAGCTGCCTCGCAGCCGCGGCGCCCGATCCAGCTCGCCATCGCGCAGCCAGGCCAGCACCCGGATGCTGCGCCACCAGTCCCAGGCGAAACAGATCCAGGCCGCGATGGCTGCGCCAAACAGCGCCCCCAGTTCCCCTCCCTGCCACCAGCCCAGAGCAGCCCCCGAGAGTTGGCACAGCAGAAATAGGACGAATCTCGAAAGCATGGCGGGACTATGGGGCGATTAATGGAAAAGACGAAGCGGGCCAACGGAACAGCTCAAACGGCGCAGCCCCGCGAGGGGCTGCCGAAAGGCCTTTCAGGCGCCGTTGGGGCCAAGCCGACCCGCCGCAGCGGCGCGGAGGCACCAGCCAAAATCAGGCGCGCATCAGCCGCTGCGGCTGAGCGGTCAGCCGGTAGCCCGCGCCCCGCACGGTCTCCACCATCACGCCAGCGGCGCCCAATGCTTCGCGCAGGCGTTTCACGTGGACATCCACCGTACGTTCCTCGATGAAGACATGGTCGCCCCACACCTTATCGAGGAGCTGCGCACGGCTGTGGACGCGCTCGGAGTGCGTCATGAGGTAGTGCAACAGCTTGAATTCGGTCGGCCCGACCTTGATCGGCTGGCCCTGGTAACTCACGCGGTAGGTGGCTGCATCCAGCACCAGTTCGGCAATGGTCACGCTCTCTCCGGCCTGCTCCGGCGCACGGCGGCGCAGCACCGCGCGAATACGGGCCAGCAGCTCCTGCGTGGAGAAGGGCTTGGTGATGTAGTCGTCCGCACCGGCGTCCAGCCCGGCGACCTTGTCAGGCTCGTCGCCGCGCGCGGTCAGCATCAGGATCGGGATGGGCTTGGTGCGGCTGTCTGCACGCCACTTGCGGGCCAACTGCAGGCCACTCTGGCCGGGCAGCATCCAGTCCAGCAGGATGACGTCGGGCAGCACGGCGTCGAGCTCGCGCTGTGCCGATTCGCCATCTTCTGCCCAGATCGGTGAGAAGCCGTTGTGGCGCAGGTTCACCGCGATGAGCTCGGCGATCGCCGATTCATCCTCCACGATCAAAACCCGGGGTAATTTCTTCATGCGGAGCCTCCGCCTTTCACAGCACCGTCGATTCGATCTCGTCGAGCGCGGTGTGGCGCACGTCCTTGCCCTTGACGAGGTAGATGATCAGCTCGGCCACGTTCTTGGAATGGTCGCCGATGCGCTCGATGGCCTTGGCCAGGAACAGCAGATCCAGGCTGGCCGAAATGGTGCGCGGGTCTTCCATCATGTAGGTGATGAGCTTGCGCACGAAGCCGTCGAACTCCTGGTCGATCAGGTCGTCTTCCTTGAGGATGGCGACGGCGGCTTTCGTGTCCAGGCGGGCGAAGGCATCCAGCGCCTTGCGCAGCAGGCCCGAAGCCAGATCGGCTGCCACGCGCAGGTCGGTCGTGGGCAGCGAGCGGGCCGCACCGCTTTCGATGATGGACTTGACCATACGCGCCATCTTGGTGGCTTCGTCGCCCATACGCTCCAGGTTGGCCGTGGCCTTGGAGAACGCGATCAGCAGGCGCAGGTCGCGGGCGGTCGGCTGGCGACGGGCGATGATGGAGGAGAGCTCATGGTCGATCTCGACCTCCAGGCCATTCACGCGGACCTCGATGGATTCGACCTGCGATGCGGATTCCACGCTGAATTGGGACAGCGCATAGACGGCCTGGCGGATCTGGGATTCGACGAGCCCACCCAGTTCCATCACGCGTGCGGAGATGTTGTTGAGTTCGCTGTCGAACTGGGAAGAGAGGTGTTTTTCTGTCATGGCATTGCCTCTTGCCAAGCCACTGCGGGCCGGCATGTGGAAAGGGGAGCGGCATGGCCGCGCACGGCCAGCCGCATGTTCTTCAGCCGAAACGGCCGGTGATGTAGTCCTCGGTTTCCTTGCGCTGCGGCTTGAAGAACATCTGTTCCGTCTCCCCAAACTCCACCAGGTCGCCCAGGTACATGTAGGCCGTGTAGTCGCTGCAACGCGCGGCCTGCTGCATGTTGTGGGTCACGATGACCACGGTGTAGTCGTTCTTCAGCTCGGCGATCAGTTCCTCCACCTTGGCGGTGGAGATCGGGTCCAGCGCGGAGCACGGCTCGTCGAGCAACAGCACTTCGGGCTTGATGGCGATGCCCCGCGCGATGCACAGACGCTGCTGCTGGCCGCCGGACAGGCCCGAGCCGCTCTGGCCCAGCTTGTCCTTGACTTCGTTCCACAGCGCCGCCTTGCGCAGCGCCCATTCCACCCGGTCATCCATGTCGGTCGCGTTCAGGTTCTCGAACAGCTTCACGCCGAAGGCGATGTTGTCGTAGATCGACATGGGAAACGGCGTGGGCTTCTGGAACACCATGCCGACCTTGGCACGGATCAGGGCCACATCCTGTTTGCTGGTCAGCAGATTTTCGCCGTCCAGCACGATCTCGCCTTCGGCGCGCTGCTCGGGATAGAGCTCGAACATGCGGTTGAAGGTGCGCAGCAGCGTGGACTTGCCGCAGCCCGAGGGGCCGATGAAGGCCGTGACCTTCTTCTCGGGGATGTCGAGGTTGATGCCCTTGAGGGCGTGGAACTTACCGTAGTAGAAGTTCAGGTCACGCACCGTGATCTTGGACGCGACGGGCGAAGCATTTTTTTGGAGGGGCATGATGTCTTTCCCTGAAAGTGGGCTGCTTTATTTTTGGCGCGTCAGCACACGGGCCAGGATGTTGAGGCCGAGGACCGCGACGGTGATCAGGAACACGCCGGCCCAAGCCAGGTGCTGCCAGTTCTCGTACGGGCTCATGGCGAACTTGAAGATCGTCACGGGCAGGCTGGCCATAGGTTTGGACAGGTCGGCATTCCAGAACTGGTTGTTCAGCGCGGTGAACAGCAGCGGCGCGGTTTCACCGGCGATGCGGGCCACGGCCAGCAGCACGCCGGTGATCACGCCGGCGCGAGCGGCGCGCAGCGTCACCATGATGATGACCTTCCACTTGGGCGTTCCCAGGGCGTAGGCGGCTTCGCGCAGGCTGGCGGGGACGAGCGTCAGCATGTTTTCGGTGGTGCGAATCACCACGGGAATCACAATGAGCGCCAGCGCCAGGATGCCGGCGTAGGCCGAGAAGCTCTTGAACTGGGCCACAACCACCGTGTAAACGAACAGGCCGATCACAATGCTGGGCGCCGACAGCAGGATGTCGTTGACGAAGCGCGTGGCCGATGCGAGCCAGCTTTGCGTTTCGTATTCCGCGAGATAAACACCCGCCATGATGCCGATGGGCGTGCCCACGAAGGTCGCCAGCAGCACCATCACGAAAGAGCCAAAGATGGCGTTGGAGATACCGCCGATCTCGTTGGGCGGGGGCGTCATCTGCGTGAACAGGGCGACGCTCATGCCGCCCAGACCGAGGCGCACGGTTTCCCAGAGAATCCAGACCAGCCAGAAAACGCCGAACACCATGGCGACGAGCGACAGCGTGAGGGCGATCTGGTTAACGCGTTTGCGGCTGTTGTAGCGGCTCTGGCGCACCTTCTGCAACTCTGCTGCAGAGATGAGTTGTTGCGAAGTGGTGCTCATGTTCACGACCGGGCTCCTTCATTCTTCTTCAGGCGCGACAACAGCACCTTGGAGAGGGCCAGCACCACGAAAGTGATGAAGAAAAGCACCAGACCCAGATAGATCAGCGATGCCTGGTGCAGGCCTTCACCGGCTTCAGCGAACTCGTTGGCCAGCGCCGAGGTGATGCTGTTGGCCGCCTCGAAGATCGAGAGCGAGTTGAGCTGGTTCATGTTACCGATCACGAAGGTGACGGCCATGGTCTCGCCCAGCGCACGCCCCAGTCCGAGCATGACGCCGCCCAGCACGCCGGTCTTGGTGTAGGGCAGCACGACCTTCCACACCACCTCCCAGGTAGTGGAGCCCAGGCCGTAGGCGGATTCCTTGAGCAGCGCGGGAGTGACTTCAAACACATCCCGCATCACTGCTGCGATGAACGGGATGATCATGATGGCCAGGATGATGCCGGCCGACAGGATGCCGATACCGACCGGGGGGCCCGAAACGAACGCGCCCAGGTAGGGCACACCGGCGAGGAGCGACTGCAATGGCTGCTGCACATAGGTGGCCAGAATGGGGCCGAACACCATCAAGCCCCACATGCCGTAAACGATGGAAGGCACGGCCGCCAGCAGTTCGATGGCCGTTCCCAGCGGGCGCTTGAGCCAAGCCGGGGACAACTCCGTCAGGAAGAGCGCGATGCCGAAGCTGACCGGCACGGCGATCAGCAAGGCGATGAAGGACGTGGCCAGCGTGCCGTAGATCATGACCAGGCCGCCGTATTCCTCCTGCACCGGATCCCAGACACTGCTCGTCAGAAAGCCAAGTCCGTACTTTTCGATGGCGGGCCATGCACCCACCACCAGCGAAGCGAGGATGCCGAGCAGCAGCCCCAGCGTCAGCAGCGCAGCGCCGCGCGCCAGCAGACCGAAGATGCGGTCGGCCAACACGCCGGAGATCATGGGGGAGCGGGATGGAGGAGTCGTCCGAGACATACCGGACACCCCCTCCCGGGACGTCGTCTGTTGGACAGGCAGCGTAGTGGACACGTCTGGGGCCTTGTTGTGTGGGATAAGACAAAGAAGGCCCGCCGAAGCGAGCCCCTTGCAATCGGGATTTACTTCAGCGAGACCGGCTTGCCGGAAGTATCCTTGATCTCACCCCAGGACTTCATGATGACGCTCTTGACGGCGTCGGGCATCGGCACGTAGTCCAGGTCGATCGCCGTCTTGTCGCCGTGTTGGTAAGCCCACTCGAAGAACTTGAGCGAGGTCGTGGCCTGGGCCGGCTTGTCCTGCACCTTCTGCATCACGATGAACGTGGCGCCGGTGATGGGCCAGGATGCCTTACCCGGCTGGTTCGTCAGGATTTGGTAGAAGCTCTTGGCCCAGTCGGCGCCGGCGGCGGCGGCCTTGAAGGCATCGTCGTCAGGGGAGACAAATGCGCCGTCAGCGTTCTGCATCTGCACATAGGTCAGCTTGTTCTGCTTGACGTAGGCGTACTCGACGTAGCCGATCGAGTTGGGCAGGCGGCCCACGAAGGCGGCGACGCCTTCATTGCCCTTGCCGCCCGCGCCCGTGGGCCAATTCACTGCCGTGCCTTCGCCCACCTTGGTCTTCCACTCGGGATTCACCTTGCTCAGGTAGTTCGTGAAGATGAAGCTGGTACCCGAGCCGTCGGCGCGGCGGACGGGGGCGATGGCTGCGTCGGGCAGGTTCACACCGGCGTTCAGAGCCTTGATGGCGGGATCGTTCCAGTGGGTGATCTTGCCCAGGTAGATGTCGCCCAGGATCTGGCCATTCAGCTTGATCTGGCCGGGCTGGATACCCTTGATGTTAACCACGGGCACCACGCCGCCGATCACGGTGGGGAACTGCACCAGGCCCTTCTTGACCAGGTCTTCGTCCTTGACGGGAGCGTCGGAGGCACCGAAGTCCACCGTCTTCGCTTCAATCTGGCGCAGGCCGGCGCCGGAACCGACGGACTGGTAGTTGATCTTCACGCCCGTGGCCTTGTTGTAGTCAGCGGCCCACTTGGAATACAGGGGAGCAGGGAAGCTCGCACCGGCACCGGTAGCTTCCTGCTGGGCGTAGGCGCCAGAGAAGGCGCCAGCCGCCACGACACCAGCAACCAGGACACGAATCGCAGACAGTTTCATGAAAAGACCTCTTGGGTTGGAAAAATCAATGACGCCACTCTATGGCCGCTTTGTGACACACAGATGACAGGTGAGGCATCCATCACAGAGGAAAGCACCCCGAAAACTGACACGGAATCGTCATAAAGCTGTCGCGTTCGCTGCTTAATCTTCAGGCAAAGCAGTTGCGTAAAGGCCCACCCTTGCAAGCCACATCCCCCTCACGCCCCACCCGGGACGAGACGCCATTTCACGGCAGCGAGGGGCTGCAACCATGAGCATCGTCACCAAGGGCAGGCCGCCCGCACGCAGCGAGGCAGGCGCTGCCCGGAGCAGCCCGGAGCTGGTGCTATGCTGGCCCGACAAAAGCAACAGCGCTTTGCGCCTACCCATGCAAGACGGAACATTGCTCGCGGCTGTGGATTTGGGATCCAACAGCTTTCGCCTCGAAATCGGCCGCTTCGAGCACGGCCACATCCAACGGGTGGAATACCTGAAGGAGACGGTGCGCCAAGGCAACGGATTGGACGAGAACCGCAACCTGTCTTCGGCGGCCATGCAGCGCGGCTGGGACTGCCTGGCGCGTTTCGCCGAACGGCTTGCGAACTTTGCCCCGGCCCATGTGCGTGCAGTGGCCACCCAGACCCTGCGCGAGGCGCGTAACCGTGACGTCTTCATCCAGCGCGGCAACGAAATCCTGGGGCATGCCATCGACGTGATCTCCGGCCCCGAGGAAGCGCGCCTGATCTACCAGGGCGTGGCACACCTCCTGCCGCAGTCGGACGAACGCCGCCTGGTGGTGGACATCGGCGGGCGATCGACTGAACTGATCCTCGGGCAGCAGTTCACGCCATCCGCCGTCGCCTCCTTCCGGGTAGGCAGCGTCGCCTGGTCTACGCGGTACTTCCCGGAAGGACAGTTCAACGCACAGGCCTTCATGATGGCCGAGATCGCCGCCAAGGCCGTGCTCGACGAAGCGTTGGGCGTGTACCGGCGCGACGCCTGGGACGTGGCCTACGGCTCCTCGGGAACAGCCGGCGCCATCGGCGAGATGCTCGCCACGGTTCCCGGCAACACTCCCGGCATCATCACCCGCCAGGGCCTGGACTGGCTTCTGGCCCAACTGCTGCAGGCACGCAGCGCAGACCGCGTCCGCATGGAAGGGCTGAAGGAAGACCGGCGTGCCGTCATCGGCGGCGGCATCAGCGTGCTGCGCGCGGTGTTCGACCTGCTGGGCATCGAGCAGATGCATGTGGCCCAGGGTGCGCTACGCCAGGGCGCCCTCTACGACCTGCTCGACCGAGAGCTGCCAGCGACGGACCTGCGTTCCTCCACCGTGCGCGGGCTGATGCAACGCTTCAGCGTGGATACACCGCACGCCGAACGCGTTGCCCGCGTGGCCAGCCGCCTTTTCTGCGCCGCCGCCCCCACCGGCAGCGAGAAGGAAATGCGCGAGCTCGACTGGGCCGCGCACCTGCACGAAGTGGGTTGCCGCATTTCCCACACCGACTACCACCGGCACGGTGCCTACATCCTCGAACACACCGACGCCGCTGGCTTCGCGATGTCAGAACTCCACCGCCTCGGCCTGCTGGTGCTGGGCCATCGCGGCAAGGTACGCAAACTCGAAGCGGACCTGGGCGATCCCTCCTTCGCGCTGCAGCTGATGTGCTTCCGGGTGGCCGTGGGACTGTGCCATGCGCGGCGCGACCCCGACATCGAAGGTCTGACCCTGCATCTGGAGGACAACCGCTGCGTGGTGCGCTCGCGCCCCGGCTGGGCCGCCAGCTATCCGCAGTCGGCTCACCTGCTGCGAGACGAAGCCATCGCCTGGCAGAAGACGCCGTGGGAGTTCGTTGCCGAGCTGGGCTGAGAGAGGCTGCAGTGAGGCACAAACGGTATAAACTGTTTACATCGTTTTCTGCAACACAGCTTCCATGACCACTATCTCCACCGACTCCACCCTCACCACCGCCGCGGCACCAGCTGCGGCCGCCGAAACCAAGGCCGCCGCAACCGCTCCTGCAGCCGTCAAGGCCAGCCCTGCCAAGCCCGCAACGAAGCCTGCCAAGGCCGCCATCAAGCCCGTCGCCGCCGCCGTGGCTGCAGCCGTCGCCGCGCCCGCCAAGAAGGCGGCGCCCGCCAAACGCGGCAGCGCAGTGAAGGCCAAGGCCGCCGCGACGCCCGCTCCGGCGCCCGTGGCCGATAAGGCCGCAAAGCCGAAGAAGCCGAAGATGGTGCGCGACAGCTTCACGATTCCGAAGGACGAGTACGCCGTCATCGAAAGCTTGAAGCAGCGCAGCGGCAAGCTTTCGCAAACGGCCAAGAAGAGCGAACTGCTGCGTGCCGGCCTCAAGCTGCTATCGGGCCTGACGGATGCCGCCTTGCTGCAGGCGCTGCAGGCCGTCCCCTCCATCAAGACCGGCCGCCCGAAGGCCGACGACAAGGCTGCGGCCGAAGCCGCACCGGCCGCCAAGCGCACCAAGGCAGAACGCAAGTAATTGCGCAGCAACCGAGCAGGTCGCGCGCGCGGGCCTGCAAAGGTCCTCATCCAGCCAGGCACCGCCTTTGCCCGCCTGCAACAGGCGGCGATGGCCGCCCAGCAGCTCTGCGAGCCGCCTAGAGAAATTCCGGTGACTGCACGGCCATGAGCACGGTTTCTTCCGTTTCCAGCCGCTGACGATGCCGCAGCCACCACACCGCACCCTTGCGGATCGAGCAGTCGCTGGCCTGTAGCGCCAGTAGCTGGGCAACCACCTGGCCCAGCATGGGCTGGTGGCCCACCACCAGCACCGCCCCACGCGAGCGGGGCCACTGCACCAACTCCAGCAACTCAGCGGGAGAGCCACCCGGCAGCAGCTCGGCACGCAGCTTGAATTTGCGCCCCAGTGCTCGTGCGGTCTGTTCGGTCCGCTTGGCAGGGCTGGCGAGCACGCGCAGTCCGTCCGGCAGCTGCCGGTCGAGCCAGCCGGCCATGCGTGCAGCCTGCTTCTCGCCGCGACTCGTCAGGGCGCGCTCCAGGTCATCGCAACCCTCGGCGGCCTCTTCGGCCTCGGCATGCCGCCACAGGATGAGATCCATCAAGGCATTCCGTTCGGTCCCGCGGTGGCCACCACCTGAGGGCCGTAACGCAGGGTGAGCGCCGCCTGTGCGCCCCGTCCGTCCAGGGGACGCGGAGCGCGCTGGTACTGCCCGTCGGGCTGCAGCGTCCAGGCGTCGCGATCGTCGTGCAAATACGCCACCAGGCACTCGTCGATGATGCGCTGGCGCAGCTTGGCATCGGTCACGGGCCAGGCCAGCTCCACACGCCGAAGCATGTTGCGGTTCATCCAGTCGGCGCTGGAGAGATAGAGGTCTTCCCGCTCGCCGCCGCGGAAATAGAACACGCGCGTGTGCTCCAGGAAGCGGCCGATGACCGAGCGCACACGGATGTTGTCCGTCACGCCCGGCACCTGGGCAGGCAGCATGCAGGCGCCCCGCACGATGAGGTCGATGCGTGCGCCGCTCTGGCCGGCGCGGACCAGCGCCTGGATCAGCGCATCGTCGGTGAGCGCATTCATCTTGGCAACGATGCGGCCATCTTCGCCGCGCGCCGCTGCGGCGCCCACGGCGTCGATGCAGGCGATCATGGAACGCTGCAGATGGAACGGCGCCATCACCAGCCGCTTGAGCTTGGGCAGCGGATTCTGGCTGGCCAGGTGGTCAAACACCGCATCCATGTCGGCGGTGATCTGCGGATCGGCCGTGAGGTAGCTCAGGTCGGTATAGAGCCGAGCCGTGCGCCGGTTGTAGTTGCCGGTCGAGAGGTGTCCATAGCGACGCAGGTGGCGACCTTCGCGGCGCGTCACCAGCATCATCTTGGCATGGGTCTTGAGACCCACCACGCCGTAGACCACCTGCGCGCCGATGGATTCCAGCGCCTCGGCCCAGTTGATGTTGGCCTCTTCGTCGAAGCGCGCCTTCAGCTCGACCACGGCCATCACTTCCTTGCCCCGGCGCACGGCCTCGCGCAGCAGGTCCATCATCTCGGAGTCGGACCCGGTGCGGTAGATGGTCTGCTTGATGACCAGCACGTCCGGGTCGTTGACGGCCTCGCGCAGGAACGCAAGCACGCCGTCGAAGCTCTCGAACGGCTGGTGGATCAGCACATCGCGCTTGCGCATCTGCGACAGGATGGAGACGCCCTGCGGCAGTTGGGCCGGCCAGGCCGAGCGCCAGGGCGGGAACATGAGCGAGGGATCGTTGACCAGATCAACCAGTTGCGAGAGGCGCACGAGGTTGACGGGCCCATGAACGCGGTAGAGCGCGGCGGCGGGCAGGCCGAACTGCGACTGCAGGAAATCGGAGAGAAAGCGCGAACAGCCGGCAGACACTTCAAGCCGCACGGCCTGGCCGTAATGGCGATGCTGCAGGCCCTGGCGCAGCGCGGTGCGCAGGTCGCGCACGTCGTCCTCGTCCACCGCCAGATCGGAGTGGCGCGTGACGCGGAACTGCGAGAACTCCGACACTTCGCGCCCCGGAAAGAGGTCCGCCAGATGGGTGCGGATGATGCTCGAGAGGCTCACGCACTGCACACCGGTGGGCGCCACCTCTTTCGGCAGCCGCAGCATGCGCGGCAGGACGCGCGGCACTTTAACGATGGCGATCTCGTTCTCGCGGCCGAAGGCGTCGTCGCCGCGCAGGCGCACGATGAAGTTCAGCGACTTGTTGGCCACCTGCGGGAAAGGGTGGGCGGGATCGAGGCCCACCGGGATGAGCAACGGCCGCACGTCGCGCATGAAGTAGTCGCGCACCCAGCGGCGCTGCGCCCCGTTACGCTCGCCATGCGACACCAGGCGGATACCGACCTTGGCGAAAGCGGGCACCAGCGAGTCGTTGTACAGCGCGTATTGCTTGGCCACCAGGTCGTGGGCGTCGGCCGCGAGGGCCGCGAACGAATCGACGCTGTAGGGGCCCTTGGTCTTGCCGCTGCAGGCAGCCGTGAGGTGGGCGGCCGCGCGCACCTCAAAGAATTCGTCGAGGTTGGAAGAGACGATACAGAGATAGCGCAAGCGCTCCAGCAGCGGCACATCGGTGCGACAGGCCCAGTCGAACACACGGCGGTTGAAAGCGAGGATGGAGTGGTCCCGGTCCAGCAGCGTCAGCACCGGCGAGGCCACGGGCGCAGGCACGGAATCCGCGACAGGTTCGGCGGGAGCATCCGCCGGGGACGAAACAGGGGGGGGCAAAGATGAGGCAGAGGTTGCCGCTGCATCGGCCGTCGGGCTCCCGGATTCGTCGGGGTCCATCGCATGGGATGAGGGCCGGGACAAGCTGGCAGAAGGGGGAAGAGGCATGTCAGGCAGTTGGGGAATCACGGACACTGAACAGTATGAGACGTTTGAGTTACAGCTTGATGACATCGACATGAAAACGTCACGAAACGCCTCTGGACACCGGCCAACCAGATGCTGCCGCGAAGGCACCGACTCAGGACGCAGCCGCATGAAGCCTGCCGCAGAGCCGCGTGTACGTGCGGGCGAAGGCGACACAATGCCTGCCCTGCGCACCGGCGCACACGGGTTGCGGGGAGGGCCCGGCAGCCGGGCGTCCAGCGGCGGAAGCCGGCGCCTCAGGCGCCGAGGAAATGCTTGCGGTACTTGCTCGGCAGATCGGCCAGCCGCATGAGCATGGGCAGGTCGGCGGTGTTGAAGTCCGGGTCCCAAGCCGGAGCGCCCAGCACGCGGGCACCCAGGCGCAGATAGCCCTTGATGAGCGCGGGGGGCTCAATGTCCAGCGACCCGTCGAGCTGCTCCACCGGCAGCGCCAGACGGGGCAGCACGTGGTATTCGATGGGTGCCATGTGGGTCTGGCGCAACTGCTGCCAGATGCTGGCGGCCGCGTCGCCGCCGACCACGCCGTTATGCAGCATGGGGATGCTGGCGCAGCCGATCATGGTGTCGAGCTGGTTGCGTACCATGAAGTCGGCCAGCGCGCCCCAGAGGGCCAGGATCACGCCGCCATGGCGATGTTCGGGGTGGACGCAGCTGCGGCCCAGCTCGACCATGCGCGAGCGCAGCGTGCGCAGGCGGGTCAGGTCGAACTCGGTATCGCTATAGGTGCCGCCCACGCGCCGGGCCTGTGCCGGCGTCAGCACGCGGTAGGTGCCAATCACCTGTTGCGTGTCTGCATCGCGGACCAGCAGATGCTCACAATAGTCATCGAACAGGTCCACGTCGTGCTGTGGCAGCGGCGTATTCAGCCGGGCGCCCATTTCGGATGCGAAGACGGAAAAGCGCAGGCGCTGAGCCTCGCGAACCTCGTCTAGATGGCGCGCCCACGCCACCGCAATCCCGCCGCGCGCCTGCGCAGCCCCGCCCACGCCCACTTCGCTGCCAGGGCGGTGAAGTGACCCCCGAGGCAGAGTGGCTGGGCTGAGCGCCATGGTGGGCGTGGGCAATTCGTTCATTCGGTTCTCCTGAGGTAGGAACGCAAGAAGCTGCGCCGTACGGCAAACCGCCTGCAGCGCCCCTACGGGGCCTGTCGCAGCTGCCGCTGACCGCAATGTGCCGGCCTGGCATGACATGTCGGTGTCCACTGCGTGAAAAGCACATGACAGACAATCAGCGCCCTGCCCGCCCGCACTCCTCATTTGCCGCCCCTTCCCGCATGCCCCCGCTCACCATCCTCCGGCGTGACGAACACTTCGTCGCCGTCCACAAGCCGGCCGGCTGGCTCGTGCATCGCACCGGCCTGGATGCGGGCGAGACCCGCTTCGTCATGCAGACCCTGCGCGACCAGCTCGGCCAGCACGTGTACCCGGTACACCGGCTGGACAAGGGCACCTGCGGCGTACTGGTGATGGCCCTGCATCCGGCCGCGGCACGGGCGCTGTCGCAAGCCTTCGAGCACCATGCCGTGCGCAAGCACTATCTGGCGCTGGTGCGCGGCTGGGCGCCCGCGCAGGTGCAGGTCGATCACCCCTTGCGCCCCGACGACGCGCCGCCCGATGCGCCCGTGCAGAGCGCCCACACCCGGCTGCGCTGCCTGGCGCGGCTGGAACTGCCCGAGTCCGCCGACGCGCGCTTTCCCACCACGCGCGCGAGCCTGGTGCATGCCGAGCCCACCACGGGCCGGCGCCACCAGATCCGCCGGCACCTCAAGCACATCGCCCACCCCATCCTCGGCGACGCCACGCACGGCAAAGGTCCGCTCAACCGCTGGTGGGCCGAGCGGCTGGGCGGGCAGCGGCTCTGGCTGCATGCCTGGCGGCTGCAGGTGCCGCATCCGGTGACGGGAGAAACGCTGGTGCTCGACAGCGGCCTGCCCTGGCCCGGTGCGCCGCTGGACGCTTCCCTCGCACCCATGGAAGTACCCGATCTGCGGGCCTGGCAGAAGGTGTTCCAGCAATGGCCCTGGGCCTTCACGCTCGGCACTCCACCGGCAGATGAAGCACTCCCGCCCGACGGAGGCGAGGAGGCGAGGAGGCGAACCAGCTCCGGTGAACCGTCCACACAGCTATTTTTTTAATAGCGCAATACGCTCTATCTACGTCGGCTAGAAGCCATTTCAGCCCGATTCGCCCGTTGCGTGGCTAGGATTTTGGCCAAATCCAGGCCGGATGCGCCGCTGCGGATTCCGGGCTACGCTGCACGCCGGCCTGCGACGCTGGGCGAGACGCACCGCGGGTCCTGGATTTGGCCCGCTCGGGCCCCATGGCCGGATCGAAATGCGGCCCGGGCCCGGCGTCTGCCAGCACATCCTGCGCGTTGCGCAACGGGCATTCCTTGAGCGACAGGCATCCGCAGCCGATGCAGCCGTCGAGCTGGTCGCGCAGCTGCGTGAGCAGGCGGATGCGCTCCTGCAGACCGTCGCGCCATCGCGCCGACATGCGGCGCCAGTCCGCCGCCGTGGGCGTTCGGCTGGCGGGCAGCGCCTGCAGGGCCTGGGCAATCTCGGCAAGCGGCACGCCCATGCGCTGCGCCACCTTGATCACCGCCACCCGCCGCAACACCGAGCGCGGATAGCGCCGCTGGTTGCCGGCGGTGCGCAGGCTGACGATGAGCCCCTGGGACTCGTAATAACGCAGCGCCGACACAGCCAGCCCGCTGCGCACGGCGACCTCGCCCACGGACAGTTCAGGCTCTGCAGCGTTCTTTCTCGAAGGAGCGGAAGACATGTGGAATCAAGCAGGAAGGAACGGAGACACACGAAGGCCGACACGCGGCGGACAAGGTCCCCTGACACCGCGCCAGGCCGCAACGGCCGCAAAGGCACGCGAAGCCATTGACCTCAAGTCAACTTGAGGTTCGATACTAAGGCCATGCACTCCCCATCTGTCCGCGCAGTACAGCGCCCAGCGCCCCCGCTTTCTTTCCACAACCCCGACGGGCTCTACGACCCGCGCCCCAACGGCTATTCGCACGTCGCAGTGGCTCGCCTGCCGGCATGCATCGTCCACATCGCCGGCCAGGGAGGCGAAGACGCAGAGGGCCGGCTGGCCGGCGGCTTCGACGCCCAGGTGCGGCAGGCCCTGGCCAATCTGGTCAGCGCCCTGGGAGCGGCGGGCGCCCGCCCAGCCGATGTGGCGCGCCTCACGGCACTGGTGGTGGACCATTCCCCGACGCGGCTGCAGACCTTCTCGCAGGCCCTGCAGGCGATCTGGGGCGACGCGCCCACGCCGGCCTGCACGCTGATTCCGGTGCCGCGCCTGGCGCTCGATGGCATGCTCTTCGAAATCGACGCCACGGCCTATCTGCCGCCCCACGACGCGCGTTGAGCCGGGCGCACACCCTCTCCGCCCCAGACAACCATCCACTTCGCTCGCCCCATGACCGACCACGCCATACCCCCTGCGGAGCCCGCCCCGCTCACCACGCCCGTGCTGCTGCTGATGGCCCTGGCCTGCGGCCTTTGCGCCGGCGCCAATTACTACAACCAGCCGCTGCTGCACTCCATCGCGCAGCACCTGCGGGTGAGCGATGCCACCGCCGCACTCACCGTGACGCTCGCGCAGGTGTCGTACGCCTGCGGGCTGCTGCTGCTGGTGCCGCTGGGCGACAAGCTGGAGCGGCGCCGGCTCATCGTCTCGTTGATGGTGCTGGCCTCCGCCGGCCTTTTCCTGAGCGGCTTCGCGGACAGCTTCTGGCTGCTGGCCGTGGGCACCGTCATGACGGGGCTCTTCTCCGTGGCAGCGCAGGTGCTGGTGCCGCTGGCCGCCAGCCTGGCCGCGCCCGGGCGTGGCGGGCGCGCAGTAGGCCTGGTGATGAGCGGGCTGCTGATCGGCATCTTGGCCGCCCGCAGCGTGGCCGGGCTGCTCTCGGGCCTGGGCGGCTGGAACCTGGTCTATCGCGTGGCGGGCGTGGCCACGCTGCTGGTGGCACTGGCGCTCTGGTTCGCGCTGCCGCCGCTCACGCGCCCGCGCAATGCGCCGGGCTACCTGCAGGTGCTGCGCTCGCTGGGCACGCTGGCCGCGCGCCACCCGCGCCTGCGCAGCCGGGCGCTGCTGGGCGGGCTTTCATTCGCCTCGGTGAGTGCGCTCTTCTCCACCATGGCCCTGATGCTGGGCGGCCCGGCGCACGGCCTGGGCGACGCGCAGATCGGCCTCATCGGGCTGGCCGGCGTAGCCGGCGCGCTGATGGCCAACGTAGCCGGCCGCATGGCCGACAAGGGCTACGAGCAGTGGACCACGCGCGTGTCGGTGCTGCTGGTGCTCCTGAGCTGGCTGCCGCTCTGGTTGGGCGGCGGCCGCATCCTGTGGTTCCTGGCCGGCATGCTGCTGATCGACCTGGCGCTGCAGGGCGTGCACATCAGCAACCAGAACGTGATCTACGCGCTGGCACCCGATGCACGCTCGCGCCTGAACGCGGTGTACATGACGGGCTACTTCACGGGTGCGGCGGCCGGATCGGCCGTCGGTTCGCTGGCGTGGCAGTACGGCGGGTGGCCCGCCACCTGCGCCGCTGGCGCGGCGATCGCCCTGTGCAACGGTGTCGCCTGCTGGCACGACAGCCGGCTGGCCCGGGCTCACGGTGCGGGCGGGGCGCAGTCACTATCAAAAGCATAGCATTCCGCCTTGGCGGAACCTGCGCGGGACAAGCCTTCGGCCTCAATCTGCACCGCCGGATCGCGCTTTGTCCGACACGCCCGGCGCGCCCACCCCGGTGTAATGGGGACACCACAGCGCCCCCCGGCGCCCATCCACCCCAGGAGGACGCATATGAGCACATCCCATCCCACACAACAAGGCATCATTCAAGGCGAAGTCACCTACCGCGAAGGCGACGGCATGCCCATCCCCATCCCCCAAGGCCCGGTCGAGCTGGTCCACTCGCACGACAGCGTGACGCTGAGCTGGACCGCCGACAACAACGCCGCAGGCGTAGCGGCCATCCCGCGGGACGATTTCGATCGCTATGCCCGAGAAGGCAAGATCCGTGTGGACGGCGGGCCCATCGAAGCCCCCGAGGCGCCTCAAGCTGAAGGCTCGGCCGCTTTGGCGGAACAGCCAGTTGACGCGCAAGGGCAACAGCAACAACAGCAGCAAGCGGCAGCGAACTCCGCCGACAGCCAGCCCGTGCCGGACCCCGAGACCTCGCAGGACGGACATGCCGTCGAACATGACTATGCCGAGGCCGCACAGGCGCAGGACGACGACGCGCCCCAGCGCGACCGGGCTGCCTGACCATCGGCGAACGAACGCGCAAAGTTATCGGCGCCGCATCTGCACTGCGCTCATCGTTGACCTGCGGGGCCTCCACGGCCCCGCCGGCTCGTCTGGCGGTGTTAGCGCTGCCAGGCGGTCGCCACGCAGGCATGCGGGCCATGGCACAGTGGCGGCTGCCGCATGAACTCCTCTCCCACGCCTCTGTCGCCGCCGGTGGCCCATGTGCCGCAGGGCAACCCCTTGCCCGGCCTGCCCCTCCTTCCGGACGGAAGCACACCGCTCGATGCGGCCGGGCTGCGTCTATTGCTGAGGGCCTCCCTGCCCGACAAGAGCCACCATAAGGCCCAAGGCTGGTTCGGCGACACGGACTTCCTGCTCACCCGCGCCCACGTGGACGAGGACGGTGACACCTACCACGACGGCCTCTTTCTCACCGTCTGGCAGCAGTGGGATTTCTGGGTCGCAGACGCGCCCGCCGCCGCCGCCGCCGCCGCCGCCGCCACCGGCAGCGTGCTGCGCGCCGTGGCCGCTCAGGCCGGCGGCTGGCTGTTGCGCCGGCCTGCGGCACGGGGCGGCTTCACCCGCCTCTACCGCCGCCATGGCGCAAGCGGCCGCGGCGAAGCCCACTGGCGCCCGCTGCCCGAAGGTGCGGGTGCGGACAGCACCGCCGCCGCCGCCCTTGCAGCCTGCCAGCAGGCCTGGCAGGGCCTGCTGGACTACTGGCGCAAGGCGCTGGCTCACCGGCAGCTGCGCTACCCGCTGCGCGATCGGCTGCTGTCCGAGTGGACGCCCGAGCGCATCGAACTGCTCGCGCTGCTGCCCCGCTTCGCACAGCAGCCGCAGGGCGGGCGCTGGGCGGCGCTGCAGGGCCAGTGGCAGGGCCCGCTCTGGATTGGCACCCGCCCGCCCCTGGCCCCCGCTGCACCCGGCGTCCGGCGCCACGGAGCGCAGGAGGGCGCGGCCTTGCGTCTGGGCTGGCGAACGTCGGCAGGCATCGAAGGCAGCGGCGGCTCGACGCATGCGGGCGACAGCGACGATGGCGACCACGATGACGCCGTCGCCTGCTATCAGCTGGAGGCCGCCGCCGGCCGCGACCAGGCGCATGCGGGGGCGGACGCCAAGCTGCGCATCACTTACGCCCAGCGCTGGACCGACGCCCGTGAGCCTCTGCCGCCGGAGGCGGTCGATCACACCGAACACTTGCTGCAGCTGCTGGCGCGGGCCGAGGCGCATCTGCAGCGCATCCATGCACCCGACGCGGGCCACGGCACCAAGGGTGGCGAGACGAACGCCGATCCCGCCGGGTGGTCCCATGCCCTGCAATGGCTGACCCACGACCATCCCCTGCCTTCGCCAGAAGCGGAGGACTCGCACCTCGCACCAGCCCCGCCTCATGCCGCCTGGCTGGCGCTGTCGCACGCCTGGCAAACGTCTGGCCGCTCCCGCGCCGCACGGCAGCGCCGCGGCCTGCCGGCAGGCGCCGACCCCCGCACCCTGCATGCAGCGCGGGTGCTCGCCCTGGCCCGCCTGGTGAGCAGCGCAGGAAAAGGCGCTGACGAGATGGCTGTCCGCTTTCGCCGGCGCTTCGCCTATGCGCCGAGCTGCTATGCGGAGCCGGCCGCCACGCTCGGCCGGCGTGTGGGCCCCGTGATCTGGCTGCCCGATGCGAGCGGGCTCATCGCGGCGGGGGTAGCGGACGCATCCGGCGCGCACGAGGTCCAGTGGATGGGGTTCGATTTGCAGGGCACGGTGCGCCGCATGCCGCTGTCTGCCGCACAGGTCGAAGTGGCGGCTGCAATGGCCACCGAACCCCCTGCCGCGGGTATGCCCGATGGCAGCGGCAGCGGCGGCGCGGCCCTGGCCTGCGGTCCGGGGTGGACGGTTTCCGGCGATGCGCACGGCATGCTGCAGGCGCAAGACGAAGCCGCCGGCCGCCGGCTCTGGCAACACCGCGTGTCGACCACGGCGATCACCGGGCTGGCCGTGTCACCCGACGGGCGCACCGTGGTGGCCGGCACCGCCGGCGGCGAGCTGGCAGTGCTGCGCAAGTCCGGCGGGCCCGATCCTTTCGCGGAAGGCGACTCGCGGTATGTGGAAGCAGTGCGCTGGCTGTTCTGGACTGGCGAGGCGGAAGCGGGCATCCGGTGGTGACCGCAAGGCACGCCGCGACCTCGGCAGCACAGCCCCTGCGCAGGCCTGGAGCGAGGAGTGGACGCCCCGGGCAGCCGCAGCCCTCGCTGACTGCGCCTCTTACCGCCCCTTGCGCGCTGCCTTCTTCGCGGCCCGCTCGGCCTCCTTCAACTCCGCAGCAGCGCGCCACACCTCGAACTCGGCGGGAGTCTCCAGGGTCACCCGGCCCAGCACCGCGCTGCGCAGGTCCGTCATCACCAGCTCGGCGCCCTTTTGCAGGTTGACCCGCCCGCCGGACATCACCGCGCCGCGCTTGCGGGCGATGGCTTCCAGCAGCTCTTCATCGTGGAGCGCGGCGATCGATTCGTCGCTCAGGCCCAGGCGGTAGCGCGCCTCCAGCAGGCTCGCGTAGTGCCGCTTGAGGTAGGCCAGAAGCTCCAGCGCCACCTCTTCCTCGTCGTAGGCGTTGCGGCCCACGGCGCCGCTGGCGGCGAGCTTGTAGCCGCTTTCCTCAATGGTGATGCGCGGCCAGAGCATGCCGGGCGTGTCCCACAGGTAGAAATCGTCGGCCAGCGTGATGCGCTGCTCCAGCTTGGTAATGCCGGCCTCGTCGCCCGTCTTGGCCTGGCGCTTGTCGCTCAGCGTGTTGATCAGGGTGGACTTACCCACGTTCGGAATGCCGCAGATAAGCACCCGCATGGGCTTGGCCATGCCGCCGCGCTGGGGCGCGAGCTGGTGGCAGGCCTCGATCAGCCGGCGGGCAGGCGCGGGCTCGGAGGCATCGAGCCCGATGGCGCGGGTTTCGGCGCGGGCGTTGTACCAGTCCAGCCAGAGCGGCGTGCGGGCCGGATCGGCCACGTCCTGCTTGTTCAGTACCTTCACCGAGGGCTTGTGGCCGGTCAGTTCGGCCAGCAGCGGGTTGGCGCTGGAGCCGGGCAGGCGCGCGTCCAGCAGCTCGATCACCACGTCGATGTCCTTGATGCGCTCGGCGATCGCCTTGCGGGTGGAGTGCATGTGACCGGGGAACCACTGGATGGCCATGGGCTTTTTCTTTCGCGTTCTGGGGAGCTTGTCGGGGCGACAAGGATAATCGCGGCCTGGCCTTTCCCCCACGAACCGATTGCCCCTCATGCCCCTGCCCTCGCCTCCCGTCCACCGCCCCAGCAAGAAGGCCGAAGCCGAACTGCTGTTCAAGGGGGTGACCTGTGCGCTCATCGGGCTCATCGTGCTGCTGGCACCCTACGTGGCCAAATCATCCAGCGTGGGCGACATGATGCGGCAGGCCTACCTGGTGGGTTGGTTCGCCCTGGTGCTGGGCATCGCCTTCCTCGTTCGCTATGCCCTGCGGCGC
This sequence comes from Acidovorax sp., assembly GCA_041987645.1. Classification (GTDB taxonomy): domain Bacteria; phylum Pseudomonadota; class Gammaproteobacteria; order Burkholderiales; family Burkholderiaceae_C; genus Paracidovorax. Next base: position 24,938 of record JBHIWE010000024.1, read on the forward strand.
TACGGTGGCCGCCGGCGCTACTGATCCCCACATCGCGCAGGCCGATGGCGCCGACTCCCTCGACCGATCCAGCCACCCCGCATGCCGGAGCATCGCCATCGTGCGAAGCGCTGCCGCGCATGCGCCGCCGCTTTGCGCTGCTGCGCCAGCATCTGACCGACGCAGGACTGGCGCTACGAGAACCTCCGCCGGAGCCCACCACCTGCTGCGGTCGCGGCTGCAATGGCTGCGTGTGGGACGGCTTTTACGCGGCGGCAGAGTGGTGGTGCGAAGACGCAGAGGACCTGCTGGCCGCGTCCCCGCCTGACACTTCCCGCGCGACCTCCAGCCCTGTGCCGCCGCGCTCCGGCGCTCCTTTGCCCCACTGCGACGGCGGCTCAGGCACACCAGCCGACCGCTCAAACCCGTCTTCTCTTTCGCACATCCCGTCCCGCCATGCCGACTCCTGAGGTCCGACCATCCCGCCAGACCGCCCCTGACGCAGCCGGTGTCGCTCGTTCACCCGATATGCGGGGCCAGGCGCTCGCCATCCAGCGCGACCCGCAGCGGCTGCTGGCCGTGCGCACGACAGACCTGCTCGACTCCCCGGCCGAGCCCGGCTTCGACGGACTGACCGCCACCGCGGCCCGGCTGCTCAATGCCGCAGCATGCTTCATCACCATCGTCGATGAGCACAGGGACTTCTACAAGAGCCAGTGCGGCTTTCCCGACGGGCTGGCGCAGGCCCGGCAGATGGAAGGCCTGACCTTCTGCCATTTCACACTGGACCGCAGCGATGCGCTGGTGATCGAGGACACCCACGCCACGCCCATCTGGGCCAGCGTGCCCACGGTGCAGAGCCTGGGCGTGCGCGCCTACGTGGGCGTGCCGCTCAAGTCCGGGGGCCAGAACATCGGCAGCTTCTGCGTGATCGACGTCAAACCGCGAGCATGGACGGCTCACGAACTCGAGACCATCCAAGAGTTGGCCGTTTCGGCCGCACGCGAACTGCACCTGCGCGCCGCGCTCACGGCCGCGCAACAGGCAGCAGAGAGCGCGCGCAGCCAGGCACTGGCGCGGGAGCAGGTACTGGCCGTGGTGGCCCACGACCTGCGCACCCCGCTGCAGGTGCTGCAGTTGAGCACGCGGCTGCTGCAACGCAGCGGGGCCGCGGCCCACCAAGAGGCCACTTTGCAGCGAATGCAGGCCGCCATCGACGTGATGGCCACCATGGTCGAGGGCGTACTCAAACCCAGCGAGGCGGCGCCCGCCATGCAGCCGATCCCGGTGAGGACGCTGGCGCGGGACGCCGTCCACATGATGGCGCCGCTCGCCGAGAAGAGCCGCATCACGCTGCAGTTGCACGCGCTGCCCGAAGCCGTCGTGCGCGTGGACTATGGCCAGCTGGTGCGCGTGCTGGGCAACCTCGTCGGAAATTCGCTCAAGTACTCCCCGCAAGGCAGCGTGGTGAGCGTGAGCGGCGCGCGCATCGGCGGGTCGCCCCTGGTGGACATCGTGGTCAGCGACAACGGCGTGGGCATGAGCCCGCAGGACGTGGCACAGGCCTTCAACGCCGGCTGGCAGAGCGACGCAGCCCGTGCACGCGACGACGGCGTGGGTCTGGGCCTGGCCATCGTCAAGTCCCTGGTGGAGGCCAACCACGGCCGTGTCCGCATCGAAAGCCGCGAAGGCGCGGGCACCTCGGTCACCATCACGCTGCCGTGCGAATGACGCACTGAGCCGGAGCCGAATCCCCGCTGCGGCCATGGCAGTTGGAATGCATCGCTTCCAGGCGCGGCTCACACCACCCAGCAACGCGGTTCTGGCGAAGCTCCCCATTGAAGACAGCACAGGGCCCGCGACGACGCCAGTCAGCTTGTGTGAGCCGCTCTAAGGCTGCTGCCGTACCTGATCGGCCTCGCGGCGCAGTTGCCCGGCCAGCAGCAGGGCCAGATCGAGCCGCCGCAGCACCCACGGATTCAGGTCGCTCTCAAAAGGGTCAGGCAAAGGCTCGGGGCCGGGGGCTGCTTCCGGGCTGGTTTGCGCAGCATCAGGTGCCGGCGACGCGGGGCCGAGCAAGATGGCGTCGATGCGGTCAGCGGCCTGCGCCAGCGGTGCGGCGATGAAGGACGCGTTCAGGCGTCCGCGGCGCAGCAACAGCATGGACTTCACGGCGGTCAGCTGAGCCAGCAGCTGGTAGCAATAGGCCTGCAGCCGCTGCAGCCGCTCGATCGGCGGGCGCACGGCGCGCGGCTCCTTGATCGATCGCTGGGTCGCCTGCACCAGGGCAGAGAGGCTGTCGTAGGCCTCGCGCCGCGCCAGCCGCCAGTCCAGCTCAGGTGCGTTGTCCACCGCCTGCAGCTGGCCCAGGCCCAGCGCCAGGCGCGCATGGCGCGCTTGCGCGGCCACCGTGCGGGTCACCAGGGCCGGGATCTGCCCGCGCTCCCAGGACGGCAGCACGTAGCTGCACGCCCAGGCGATGCCGGTGCCGATCAAAGTATCGGCCAGGCGCTCGAACAGCGCGAAGGACGGGCTCACTCCCACGTTCAGCATGTGCGACTGCACCAGCCCCAGCACGGTGGCAGCCACGGCCGTGATGAGGTAGCGCCGCACGGCGAAAGCATGGGCCACGGCCTGCGCCAGCGTGAGCACAGCGATCAACGCGAGCGGCGACGGATGGGCGGAGAGCACCGACAGCGCGAGCACACAGCCCAGCAGCGTGCCGGCCACCCGCGCGTTGCGGCGTTCCAGGGTCTGTGCGAGGCTGCCGCGCAGCACCACCACGATGGTCAGCAGGATCCAGTAGGGATGCGTGCCCCAGGGCAGCGCCTGCGAAACGGTGTAGCCAGCACCCATCGCCACAGCGGCGCGCAGCGCATGGCGCAGCGGCGGCGCGTCCCAGCGCCAGAGCGAGAGGAAGGGAGCCAGAGACCAGGTCGTCGGGCTGACGAACATCTGCCAGTGGGCACGCACCACCGCCAGGTTGGGCTCGACCTCGCCGCGGGCCAGCGCCACCAGGCGCAGGGCCTCGTCATTGACGTGCCCCATGCGGTCGGCCAGCGCACGCGCCAGCAGCTGCGGCGACGGGCCGGGCCCGTTCCACGGCGCAAAGGCGTCAGCAGGATCTTGGTCGTCGCCCGGAGACCAGCGCAATTGCGCCAGCCTCGCACGTCGGTCGGTCATCGGCGGGGGCATGCGCGCCAGCAGCAAGGCATCGGCCAGCTGGGCGATGTCGGCCGCCATCTCCCGCAGCACGGCCTGGATCTGGCGCAGGCCATGGGCATGGCCGGGCTGCGACAGCAGCGTGTCCAGATCGAGCTCGCAAGCGAGCAGATGGTCGCGCATCTCCAGCACCAGCAGCAGCATGCCGGCCAGCCGCTGACGGCGCGGGGTGCGCGGCGATTCAAGCACCACATCGCGGGTGGACTGCAGCTGGTCGGCCAGCGCTGCGTGGCGGGCCAGCAGGTCGCCGATGAGGACCTGGTCGGGGTCAGGCTCGCCCGAGGCTGGAGCGGCATCGCCCTGCCCCTGCTGCGTGCCGCTGCCGAAATGCCGCGCCTGCGCGCGCATGAGCGCGGCCAGGGCCAGCAGCGTGTCGGCCATGACCAG
>JBHIWE010000025.1:0-27923 GCA_041987645.1 Acidovorax sp.
TAGGTCTTGTCTTCGGCCAGCTTGAAGTAGTCGTAGCTGCGCACGTTGAAGTGCAGGTCGGTCGTCTCCAGTACGGCCAGCGTGGCGGTGGCCGGCGCGGATTGCGGCGTGGCCGGACTGGCAGGCGTGTTCGGCGTGGCCGAAGCGCTGTCGCCATCGCCGCCGCCGCAGGCTGCCAACAGGGCCGCGCAGCCTACGGCGGCTAGCGCCCAGCGGCGGGATGGGAGAGCGGGCGAAACGCCCAGGATGCGAGAAAGTTGTGACATGCGATGCAATCCAGGAGGAATTGTGGAGAACCAACGAAAGCGCGAGTGTCGGCGCGCCAATTGACATGGGCGTGACACTGGGCGCTTGGTTGCCACTCCGCTCATCCCCCTGCTCTGCTCGCAGGGCCGCGCACGGCGCAGGCCGGGGAGCCTTCCTCCTCCCCGCTCGCTCTCTTCTCTCCAGCCCGCCTAACCGCCTCGGTTGCGCATCCAGTCGGCCGTGCCCATGAAGCTCTCCTTCAGGCGCACGCGCAGAGGCTCGGGCACCCCCGTCTCGCCCATGGCCTGGTCCATACAGGCCACCCACTCGTCGCGCTCCTTGATGCCGATGGCAAACGGCATATGGCGCATGCGCAGGCGCGGGTGGCCGAAGCGTTCCTGGTAGTAGTCGGGGCCGCCCAGCCAGCCGCAGAGGAACCAGAAGAGCTTCTGCCGCGCGTCCTCGAGCGTGTTGCCGTGCGCTGCGCGCAGCGCGGAGTAAGCGGGTTCCAGGTCCATCAGGTCGTAGAAACGGTCCACCAGGGCGCGCACCTGGGGCTCGCCGCCGATCCACTCAAAGGGCGTCTGCGGAGTGGGGTTCTGGAAATCCTCGGACATGACGGCGTGCGGCTCAAGAGTGGTGAAGCCCGCGATTGTCGGGCAGCGCGGGCTCAGGCCGCCGCCAATTCGGCGAAGAAGCGGCCCACGCGCTCGGCGATCAGGTCCTTGTCGTTGTCCAGCGTGGCGACGTGGTAGGAGTTCTCCAGCCACAGCAGGCGGATGTCGCCGGAGGCCAGCGTGTTGACGATATGCAGCGCATTCGACGGCGGCACGACATGGTCCTCGCGGCCATGGATGACGAGCGCGGGGCAGGTGATGCCGCCCATCAGGGCGCCGGTCTGCGCGATGAGCGCCGTGATTTCGCGCATGCAGGCCACGGGCACCTCGGCATAGGCCAGCTCCTGCACGCCAGGGGCCTTGATGTCGGAGCCGATGCCCGGAATGCGGCGCGGCGCCGGGTCCAGCGCCAGCACGCCGGCGAATTCGCGCTTGAGCGGCCCCGCCGCCGCGGCGATGGTGGCGATGCCGTGCACCAGTTCCGGAAAGCGCGCTGCCATGTTCAGCGTCAGCGTGCCACCCATCGAGAGGCCCGTGACGAACACCTTGCGCTTGCGCGCCGCCAGGCCTTTGAGCTGCTGCTCGATCTCGCGCGCCCAGTCCAGGTAGCCGGTGGTTTCCATGTCGTCCGGCGAGGTGCCGTGGCCCGGCAGGCGCGGGCCGACCACCGTGAAGCCGAAGCGCCGGTGCAACTGCTCGCCGTAATGGCGCATGCTCTGCGGCGTGCCCGTGAAGCCGTGCGACACCAGCACGCCGATATCGTTGCCCTCGAATGCGAAAGGCTCGGCGCCTGCGAGTACCTGGGTCATTGCTGTCTCCTTCGTTGCATGAATTGAACGGAATCGAATGGGCGCCGCACGGAGCAGGGAGCCGGGGTGGCGCAACGGCACGCCCTGCCCTGCTGCGCCGCTGCCGCTACTCCACCGCCTGCCGCAGCGTGGCCATCACCGGCCGGCGCAGCACCCCGCGCAGCCCCCACCAGCCTGCCGCCAGCGCCAGCAGCGCACCGGCCAGGGCGCCGGCCAGCGGCACCCAGAGCGGCGCGGTCCAGGTGAAGTCGAACACGAAGCGCGCCAGCGCCCAGCCCACGGCCACCGCCACGCAGCTGGCCAGGAAGCCCGCGAGCAGCCCCACGCCGGCCAGCTCGGCCCGCTGCACCTGGCGCAGCAGCCGCGCCCGCGCGCCCACGGCCCGCATGATGGCGTACTCGCGCGCCCGTTCCTCGCGCGTGGCGGTGACGGCCGCGAACAGCACCACCACGCCCGCGGCGAGGGTGAAGCCGAAGAGGAATTCCACCGCGCGGATCACCTGCCCCAGCACGCTCTGCACCTGCGCCAGCGTGGCGCTCATGTCCACGTTGGTGATGTTGGGGAATTCGCGCACCAGGGCGTTGTCGAAGCTGGCGCTTCCCACGCCGGGCCGGCCCAAGGGGGAAGCAGCGCCCTCGGCGGGCAGCGGACCTCTCGCAGCGGCGGAGCGTGGGGGCCATGCTTCAGGGGCCCGGTAGGCCGCCAGATAGGTCACGGGCATCTCGGGCGGCATCTGCGCGGTGGTGTACATCACGAAGAAGTTGGCGCGCAGCGAGCCCCAGTCCACCTTGCGCAGGCTGGTGATGCGCGCCTCGCTCGGCAGGCCGCCGATGTCGAAGCGAAGCGTGTCGCCCAGGCGCAGGCCCAGCGTCTCGGCGATGCCCTCCTCCACGCTGATCTCGCCGGCGGCGCCGGGCGTCCAGCGGCCGGCCACGATGGGGTTGTGCGGCGGCGCCTCGGCCGCATTGGAGAGGTTGAATTCGCGGTCCACCAGGCGCTTGGCGCGGTCTTCGGCGTAGTCGTCGGTGCTCACCGCCTTGCCGTTCACGGCCACCAGCCGGCCGCGGATCATGGGGTACCAGTCGTACTGCCGCACGCCCGCGCCGCGCAGCGCCTGCTGGAAGGCGTCGGCCTGCTCGGGCAGGACGTTGATCACGAAGCGGTTGGGCGCATCGGCCGGCGTGGCGCGCTGCCAGCTGCTGATGAGGTCGGTGCGCAGCAGCACCAGCAGCACCAGCGCCAGCAGGCCCACAGCCAGGCTGCTGACCTGCACCACTGCATAGGCCGGCCGCGCCGCGATCTGCCGCGTGGCCAGCACCAGCCAGCGCGGGGCGGTGGCCTCGTTCACGCTCTTGCGCAACAGGCGCACGGCGCACCAGGCCAGGCCCGCGAAGAGCAGCACCGCGCCCGCGAAGCCGCCCACCGCGATCAAGCCCAGCTTCACGTCGCGGCTGGCGGCCAGCAGCAGTGCGGCGAAGCCCGCCACCCCCACGCCCAGCACCGCGAGCGAGGCGGGCTTCAGCCCACCCAGGTCGCGCCGGATCACGCGCAGCGGCGGCACCCGCGCCAGCTGCAGCACGGGCGGCAGGCCGAAGGCGAACATCAACGTGAGGCCCATGCCCAGGCCGAAAGCCACCGGCCACGCGCTGGGCGCCGGCAGGGCCGAGTCCACCAGCCCGGCCAGCAGCGCCACGAAGACATGGTGGATCCCGTAGCCGATCGCCACACCCAGCAGGCTGGCGAAGAGGCCGATGAGCGCGAATTCGACGACGTAGCCGCCCGCGATCAGCCGCTGGCTCTGGCCCAGCACGCGCAGCAGCGCGGCGGCGTCCAGGTGGTCGTTGGCGAAGCCGCGCGCGGCCAGCGCCACGGCCACGGCCGAGAGCAGCGCGGCCAGCAGTGCGACCAAGCTCAGGAAGTTCTGCGCCCGGTCCAGCGTCTGGCGCATCTCGGGGCGGCCGCTGTCCAGGGTTTCGAGGCGCACGCCATGCAGGTCCGGCTGGTGCACGGCGCGGTCGGCCCATTCGGTGAACTGGCGCACGGCCGGCGCGGCGCCTGCCACCGCGAAGCGGTAGGTCAGGCGGCTGGCCGGCTGCACCAGCTGGGTGGCGGGCAGGTCGGCCACGTTCATCATCACGCGCGGCGCGAAGTTCATGAACCCGCTGCCCCGGTCCGGCTCCAGCGTGATGATGCGGCCGATGCGCAGCGCAGCATCGCCCAGCCAGAGCCTGTCGCCCACGGCGAGGTTCAGCGCCTCCAGCACGGGCGCATCGACCCAGACCTCACCGGGCGCCGGAATGTCGCGGGTAGCCTGGCCCGGCTGGCCGGATGCGGCTGCAGTCTGCATCTGCCCGCGCAGCGGATAGCCGGGTGCGACGCTTTTCAGGGCTACCAGCCGGCTGGCGCCGCCCTGGGCGTCGTCCGCCCGGCCCATGGTGGGAAAGGCCAGCGTGGTCGTGGCCGACAGGCCCAGCGCCCGGGCCCGCTCGGCGAAGGCCTGCGGCGTGGGGTTGTCGCTGACCACCACCGCGTCGCCGCCCAGCAGTTGCAGGGCGTCGCGCTGCAGGCCCCCCTGCAGCCGATCGGCGAAGAAGCCCACCGAAGTGAGCGCGGCCACCGCCAGCGTAACGGCGACGATGAGCAGGCGCAGTTCGCCGGCACGCAGATCGCGCCACAGCGTGCGCCAGCCCAGGCGAATGAAGGAAAGGTGCTGCATATGGTGCGGCACGTTATCGCAATTGCCCGCGCCTGGCGCGAGCTGGGGGCAATGGCAGCGCGGGACGTCCGGCCGTCAGGCCGCTGCGGAGGCCGGGCCGCCCTGCCCGGCCAGCTCGGGCTGCCAGACGATGCGGTCCTCGCCGCTGTAGCAGACGAAGCGGCGGTGCACGGCGCGGCCGATGGCGCACAGGTTCAGCTGCCGGGCCACGGCATGGCCCATCTGCGTCATGCCGCTGCGCGAGACAACGATAGGCACGCCCATCTGCGCGGACTTGATGACCATCTCGCTGGTGAGCCGGCCGGTGGTGTAGAAGACCTTGTCGCCGCCCGGCACGGGGCCGCCCGACTGCATCCACATCCACCCGGCAATGGTGTCGATGGCGTTGTGCCGGCCCACGTCCTCGACGAAAACCTGCATCCGCTCGCCCTGGAAGAGCGCGCAGCCGTGGACGGAGCCCGCCGACTTGTACGTGGATTCCTGCAGCCGGATGGCGTTCACCAGCCCGTAGAGCTGGGCCTGCGTGAGCTGCGCCGGCCCCAGGTCGATGCGTTCGACCTCGTCCATCAACCCGCCGAAGACGCTGCCCTGCCCGCAGCCGGTGGTGACCACCTTGCGGGCAGTGCGCTCCTCGATGCGCGCGATGCCGCTGCGCGTGGCCACGGCGGCGGCGTTCACATCCCAGTCCACGGTGATGGATTCGATCTCGTCGGCCGAGTCCACCAGCCGCTGGTTGCGCAGGTACCCCAGCACCAGCCATTCGGGGTGGGCGCCCAGCGTCATGAGCGTAACGATCTCGCGCCGGTCCACATACACGGTGAGCGGCCGCTCCGCAGGGATGTGCAGGGTCTCGCGCTCGCCGCGCTCGTTCATCACTTCAACGGCCTGCGTGAGCGGTGCACGCGCCTCTGTCAGCCGCGGCAGGCGCGCAGGCGGCTGCAGGAGCTGGGGGAAGGCGGGTGGATCTTTGAGGGCGGTCATCTGCGTCATGCACGCCAGCCTACACGTAACGGCCGGTGCGAGGGGCCCGTCAGAGGCTAGCCGCGCGGGAGCAGCGGGCCGCAGAAAGGGCGCGCGCGTTAGATCAAGGCTTGCGGGCCTTACCGCTCGCCGCATCGGGCACGGCGGTATTGGGCGGGCTGCTGGCATTGCCCGGTGGCGAATGGGCTCCTGCCGACTCCAGGGGCTTGCTCTCCGGCGGGGTGTAGGCGAAAGGACCCGGGTCGGCACAGGGCACAGCGCCTTGGGCGGGCACAGGAGCCGGACTGGAGGCCGTGCGCCGGTAGTAGGCCGCCACCTTGTCCTGCGCTTGGCAGAGCCGGTAGGCATCGACCTTGGCGCTCCAGGCGGCCTTGGCCGCGGTCTCGCTGGCCTTGGCCTGGGCCTCGGGACTGAGCGGAGGCAGCTTGGCCAGTGCGGCCGATGCGAGCGCGGCGAGGGCCAGCCCCAGGGCGGCCTGCGAGAGGGTGCGGCAGTGCGTCTTCTTCATGGGGTGCTCCTTGCAGCGGCAGCGGGCTGGGCAGCGGCGGCGCTGGTGCCTTCTTCGCTGCTGCGCTGCGCCGGGATCTTGCCGTCGCGAATGTCTTGGGCCCAGAGCGCGTGGTGTTCGTGCGCCCAGGTCTCGCTGACGTAGCCGGTCTTCATGGCTTTGTAGGCGCCACGCATGCCAATGGTGCCCATGTAGATGTGGCCCAGCAGCAGCGCCATCATCCACAGCGCCAGGCTGGCGTGGACCATGTGGGCGATGTGCATCTCGCCACGGAGCAGGCCCCAGCCGGGAATCAGCTTGTCCAGCACCAGGCCCGACAGCACCACGAAGATGCCGGGCACGGTGATGCCCCACCAGAACATACCTTTCTCGCCGGCATTGAAGCGATGGGAAGGCACTTCTTCGCCGCCTCCGCCCAGCATGCCGCCGCCCTTCTTCAGCCAAGCCCAGTCGGCCATGGTGGCGATGTTGTCCCTCACGAAGGTAAGGATGATGACGGCCAGCGACACCGCGAACAGCGGGCCCATGAAGTTATGCACATTTTTGAGCGCATAGGCCAGCCACCCAAAGAGCGTGGCTCCCAAAATGGGCAGCAGGAAGAACTTGCCGAAGGCCATCACAATGCCCGAGATGGCAAGCGTACAGAAGGCAATGGCGTTGGACCAATGCGCGGCGCGCTCAAAGGGCGTGAAGCGCTCGATACGGCGGCCCGGGCCATCGGCCGGCGCATGACCCATCGGGCCTTTGGCGAAATAGAAGATCGCCAGCGCCAGCAGCGTGATGCCCAGCAAGGCAGCGCCGTAGGGAATGATCCAGCGGTTGCGCACCTCTCTCCAGGCTTCGCCTGCATTGGTGAACCGCGAGCCCGGGTACTGAACGAAGCGCTGGATCAGGTTGCCAGCCTCGGGCGCCTGAGTCACGGGCAGGCTGCTATAGCCTGTCACGCCCTGCCCCACTTGTCGCCACATGGGCGCGTTGTTGCCCGGCTGCACGCGTGAGCGTTCACCGTTGGTCTGCCCGGCATAGCCGGGATCGGCGCTGGCGTCGGGCTTGACATCGAAGATGTTCTGGCTGCGCACCGCACCGGCTGCCGGTTGCGCGGCTTGCGCTGCGGCGGGCACGTCGGCAGATGCCGCGGGCGACGGCGCCGGGGCCTGCGCCCAGGCCGCGCCACCGGCCAGCAGCGCCGCGAACAGAAGGTGTTTCATGGCTGCCCTTCCCCGCCTCACCGGATGCGGTTGTATTCGTTCTGCCCGTACTGCATGCGGGCCTTCATCTCCTGCTCCCAGCTGCCTTTCTCGCCCGGCTTCCAGCCCGGGGCGGTGAAATGGCTACCGGTGCCGGCGTACAGCGGCGCGACGCCGCTCACGGCATGGCCGGTCTGCGGCTTCTCGCCACACGCGGAGAGCGCCAGCAGGGCGGCGACTGCGCAAGCGACTGTCGCTGCGCGGTGATGTTGCGGCTTCATGGCTTCTTGCCCTCCTGGGGCGGCTGACCCGCCTGGCGGGAGCCGTAGGCCGTGCCCCAGCCCCACACCTCGGCGCCCTTGCCGCGCTGCACCACGCGAGTACGGAAGATGTCGGCCACAACATCGCCGTCACCGGCCAGCAAGGCCTTGGTCGAACACATTTCGGCGCAGGCGGGAAGCTTGCCTTCGGCCAGACGGTTGCGGCCGTACTTCTCGAACTCGGCCTGACTGCCGTGCTCCTCTGGACCGCCGGCGCAGAAGGTGCACTTGTCCATCTTGCCGCGCACACCGAACGTGCCCTGTGAAGGGAACTGCGGCGCACCGAACGGGCAGGCGTAGCTGCAGTAGCCGCAGCCGATGCAGACGTCCTTGTCGTGCAGCACCACACCCTCTTCGGTGCGGTAGAAGCAGTTGACGGGGCACACGGCCATGCAGGGCGCATCGCTGCAGTGCATGCAGGCCACCGAGATGGACTTCTCCCCGGGCACGCCGTCATTGAGCGTGACGACGCGGCGGCGGTTCACGCCCCACGGCACCTCATGCTCGTTCTTGCAGGCAGTGACGCAGCTGTTGCATTCGATGCAGCGTTCCGCATCGCAGATGAATTTCATGCGGGCCATGGATCAGGCCTCCCAAAAGGTGAAGGGCCAGCGGCGGGCGGTCGCGGGGGTCGTCATGGTCGGTAGGCTTTCTTGTTCTGTCTCGCTCGTGCGCTTCAGGCCGCTTCCACGTTGCAGATCGTGGTCTTGGTTTCCTGCATCATGGTCACGCTGTCGTAGCCGTAGGTCGTGGCCGTGTTGACAGCCTCGCCGCGCACCACGGGCGCAGCGCCCTTGGGGTAGTACTCCAGCAGATCCTTGCCCTGCCAGTGCCCCGAAAAGTGGAACGGCATGAATACCGTATCGGGCGCCACGCGCTCCGTCACCAGGGCCTGCACATTGATGCGCGCACCGGTCGGCGTGCTGAGCCACACGCGACCGCCGTTGCGGATGCCCCGGTCGGCGGCAATCTTGGGGTTGATCTCGACGAAGGCTTCCTGCTGCAGTTCGGCCAGCCAGGGGTTGGAGCGGGTTTCTTCGCCGCCGCCCTCGTATTCGACCAGGCGACCCGAAGTCATGATGAGCGGGAATTTCTCCTGCACGCGGTCGGCGATGTTCTTGTCCTGCACCGACTTGTAGAGCGTTGGCAGTCGCCAGAACGCCTTCTTGTCGTCGTGCGTGGGGTACTTGGCCGCCATGTCGGGCCGGATGCCGAAGAGGGGCTCGCGGTGCTGCGGAATAGGGTCGGGAAAGTTCCACACCACCGCGCGCGCCTTGGCATTGCCAAACGGATGGCAACCGTGGTTCTTCATGACCACGCGGATGATGCCGCCCGAGTTGTCGGTCTTCCAGTTCTTGCCCTCGGCCACGACCTTCTCAGCGTCGGTGAGCTCGCTCCACCAGCCCAGCTTCTTGAGCAGCACGTGGTCAAACTCGGGATAGCCCGTGGTGATGTCGGCGCCCAGCGAGCAGGAGCCGTCTTCCGCCAGCAGATTGACGCCGTCCTTCTCGACGCCGAAATTGGCGCGGAAGTTACCCCCGCCATCCATGACGTGCTTGGAGGTGTCGTAGAGGTTGGGCGAGCCGGGATGCTTGAATTCCGGCGTGCCGAAGCACGGCCAGGGCAGGCCGAAGTAGTCCCCCGTCAGGTCGTAACCGGTGTCCTTGTCCTTGCCGCCCTTGGCCTTGAGGGTCTTCACGTCGAACGCGTGCATGTTCTTCATGTGCGCCTTCAGGCGCTCGGGGCTCTGGCCGGTATAGCCGATGGTCCACACGCAGCGATTGATCTCGCGCAGGATGTCCTCGGGCACGGGCTCGTCCATGCCCTTGACCTTCTGCAGCTTGTAGTTCTTGACCAGTTCCGGGCCGAAGCCGAGCTTCTGCGCGAACTGGTACATGATCATGTGGTCGGGGCGACTCTCCCAGAGCGGCTCAATGACCTTCTCGCGCCACTGCAGCGACCGATTGGAGGCAGTACAGGAGCCGCTGGTCTCGAACTGCGTGGCGGCGGGCAGCAGATAGACCGCCCGGTTCGGGTTGAGGTCTTCGGGCTTTCCAGGCATCGCGGCCATGGCGGCCGTGGCTGAGGGATAAGGGTCCACGACGACGAGCAGGTCAAGCTTGTCCATGGCGCGCTTCATCTCCAGCCCGCGCGTCTGCGAGTTAGGTGCATGGCCCCAGAAGAACACGCCGCGCAGGTTGGAGTCCTGGTCGATCAGTTCGTTCTTTTCCAGCACGCCGTCGATCCAGCGCGAAACGGTGATGCCGTTCTTGCTCATCATGCCGGTGGAGGAATAGCGGCTCTTGATCCACTCGTAATCCACTCCCCAGGCTTTGGCGAAATGCTTCCAGGCGCCTTCAGCGAGGCCGTAGTAGCCCGGCAGTGAATCAGGGTTCGGACCGACGTCGGTCGCGCCCTGCACGTTGTCGTGGCCGCGGAAAATGTTGGTGCCACCGCCGGACTTGCCCACGTTGCCCAGAGCCAGTTGCAAGATGCAAGAGGCGCGCACGATCGCGTTGCCGATGGTGTGCTGGGTCTGCCCCATGCACCAGACCACGGTGCCAGGGCGGTGCTCGTTGAGCAGCGTGGCGACCTTGAGCACCTGGGCTTCCTTGACGCCGCAGGCCTCTTCGACCTTGTCGGGCGTCCACTTCGCCAGCACTTCCTCGCGCACCTTGTCCATGCCGTAGACACGGTCATGGATGTACTGCTTGTCTTCCCAGCCGTTCTTGAAGATGTGATAGAGCACGCCGAAGAGGAAGGGGATGTCGGTACCCGAGCGGATGCGCACGTATTCGTCGGCCTTGGCAGCCGTTCGGGTGAATCGCGGGTCCACCACGATGACCTTGCAGCCTGTTTCCTTGGCATGCAGCAGATGCAGCATGCTCACGGGGTGAGCCTCTGCGGCGTTGGAGCCGATGTACAGCGCGACCTTGCTGTTCTGCATGTCGTTGTACGAATTGGTCATGGCGCCGTAGCCCCATGTGTTGGCCACGCCGGCCACCGTGGTGGAGTGGCAGATGCGCGCCTGGTGGTCGCAGTTGTTGCTGCCCCAGAAGCTCACGAACTTGCGCAGCAGGTAGGCCTGTTCGTTGTTGTGCTTGGACGAGCCCACGAAGTACACGCTGTCAGGCCCGCTGGCCTTGCGAAGTTCCAGCATGCGGGCGCTGATCTCTTCAAGGGCCGTGTCCCAGCTGATGCGCTCGTACTTGCCATTGACCAGCTTCATCGGATAGCGCAGTCGGTATTCACCGTGGCCGTGTTCGCGCAACGCCGCGCCCTTTGCGCAGTGCGAGCCCAGGTTGATGGGCGAATCGAACACTGGCTCCTGGCGCACCCAGACGCCGTTCTCCACCACGGCGTCGACCGCACAGCCCACGGAGCAATGCGAGCACACAGTGCGGCGCACGCTCACCTGCGTGTCGCCCAGGCCGACCTTGGCGCCTTCGGCGGCATCGGCCTTGCGCACCAAAGTCAGCTGCGATGCCGCGAGACCCACGCCCACGCCCAGGCCGGAACGGCGCAAGAAGCCGCGCCGGTCCATGGTGGGCAAGGCCTGGGACAAGCCGCGCCGCAGACTATGGACAAAAGGAGATGCATGCGCGGCCTGCGACGGCGCGCCAGAGGTTTTCTTGGTGAGCAGCATGGGACGCCCCGCTTTCTTCAAAGCCGGGTGGTTTTGTAGTAGTGCTTGACGTGGTCGGAGAGGTGGTAGCCACCGCCCCGCTCAGGCGCGGGACGAGGCTCGGGCGCTGCGGCCGGTGCCGGTTCGATGGCGACCTGGGGCAGCACGGCCACAGTGGCTGCGGCTGCGCCGACGGTGGCTGCGCCGGCGAAGAAGCGGCGGCGCGAAGGGGGGGGAAGCTGGCGTTCCTGCATGTTCTGTCTCCAGGATGGCTCGCGGTAGTTATGCAATGTCTTGCATACAGTCTATGACAATTGGTTGCCTTACCGCAACGACTCCCGACCTGCGCGCTACCCTTTTCCAACGCTGCACAACGCCGGGCGGCGCATTGGTATTAATCCAGCATGTCGAAGCCTTGCGACTCGACATCCATAAAAGCGGCCGTGAAGCGCGCCAGTGCCGTATGAAAAGCCGCCTGGGGATGAGCGGCCAACACGTCGCAGAGCTTGCCCACCCAGGGAGCCAGTTGCTCCGTGAAGAAGCGGCGCTGCGACTCCAGATGACAAACGCCGCCGTCATCGCCTGCAATCAGATAGCGCATCACTTCGCACAGGTAGGCGATGTGGTCCTCGGTCTCAGGCATGGCGTCGTCGCGACCAAGGCCCAGGCGGGACAGTTCGGCGCGCAGCCGCGCCAGGGGCTTTTCATTGAGGAAGCCGCTCAGGTAGTGCGATGCATAGAGGTACACCTCGGGCTTTCCCACGCCGCCGAAGAGGCGCTGGTATTCCTGCGCGATCTCGCTGTCGGAAAGAGCGCGCGCCGCGCCCACCAGCCGCTGCCAGGGCTCCTGCAGGAAAGCCCCCTCGGTCGGGGCCTCGGTGGGGGCAACGCGCAGGGCCGCGAGCAGCGCAGCGTCCGCCGGCGCGTAATACAGCTGCGCGAGCAGGCCGTAGATCTCGGCGCGCGCAGTTTCCTCGTCGAGCGCCGAGGCGGTGGGCGGTGCGGTCAGAAAAACGGAGGCACTCACAGCTGGGTCACTTTCGATTCGTTCTGCGCGGAATAGAGGTCGATCACGCGGCAGTCGCCGCACATCTTGAGCCGCTCCAGCGCCTCACCCTGGAACATGGGGTGGCCCGACAGGCGCGAAAGCATGGCCTCGATGGCCTTGAGCGTGCCAAAGGGCTTGCCACAGCGCACGCAACCCCAGGGCTGGGTTTCGTTCAGCACGCGGGGTTGCCCCCGCTCCGGCGACAGCAGCAGCCGAGGCTGCAACGCAATGGCGTCTTCCGGACAGGTGGTGGCGCACAGGCCGCACTGCACGCAGTTCTTCTCGACGAAACGAAGCTGCGGCGCGTTGGGGTTGTCCTGCAGCGCGCTGGCCGGGCAGGCGCTCACGCAGCTCAGGCACAGCGTGCAGCGGTCCTTGTCCACCAGCACCTGACCGAAGGGACTCGCGGCCGGCAGTGCGATGGCGTCGGGAAGCTTTGCTGCGGGGGCATGCACAGCCAGATGGTCGATGGCCAACTCCAGCGTGCCGCGCTTGTCGGGCGCGAGGCCGAACTTCGCAGCCACGGCGGGCCCCTCTGCACGCTGCGCGGACAGCAAACGCAACGATGCGTCCAGGTCCATCGCCGATGTGGCGCGCACCAGATGCAGGTGCTGGCCGGCATAGCCCAGCCCGTTCAGCAGCGCCTGCGCCACCTCCATCTGTTTCTGCAGTCCCTCCATGTATTGGGGCGCCTCCTCGCCGGTCATCAGCACGGCGATCTGCGTGGCGCCCTGGGCGATGGCACCGAGCCACACGTCCAACCCGAGGCTGGCCGTGTGCCAGACCGCCAAAGGAATGACCTGGGCCGGCACGCCGTGCGCCCCCCCCAGCCGCGCGGCACGGCCCAGCTCGTCGATCAGGCGCTGCCCCTTTTCCTGGCTGTGCAGGAGCAGCGTTGGCCGCCGGCCACCGGCTGCCGCATAGGTGGACAGCAGCGTGCGAATCTTCGTTCCCTGATCCTGCGCCGCCGGATAGGCGAACGACAGCGCGCCGGTCGGGCACACCGTGGTGCAGGCGCCGCAGCCCACGCACAGGTGCGGGTTGACCTGGATCTGCTGACGCGCCTTGTCGCTGCGGATGGCCTCGGCCGAGCAGATGTCCACGCAGGCGTTACAGCCCACGTCCTGATTGCGGCTGTGGGCGCAAAGCTTTTGCCGGTAGGTGAAGAACTTGGGCTTTTCGAATTCGCCGACCAGTTCGCGCAGGCGCATCAGGGTCGCCGCGTCGCGCCCATCCCAGCGGAAATACCCCTGCGGCAGCGCATGCTGCATGAAGGTAGGCGTCGCATCCCCTGCACGCAGGTCCAGCACCAGGTCGAAGCGCTGACTGCGGGCCTCGGCCACGCGGCCGAACTGGATGGCACCGGCGACCTGGCAGGTCTTCACGCAGTCGCGGTGGTCCTTGCAGGCGGCCAGATCGATCTGGTAGTCAAGACCGATCGCGTTCTCGGGGCAGGCCGCCACGCAGGCATTGCAGCGGGTACACAGGTCCAGGTCGATGGGATTGTCGGCCGCCCATTCGACATCGAAAGCACCCAGCCAGCCGCGCAGCGAAAGCAGGCGTCCGCCCTGCACGGGGTAGCGGCGCTCCTGCGCACCGCCGGCCGCGCCGGGGCCCTGGGTGAAGAGGGTCACCTCCAGCACGTCGCTCAGCAGCGCGGCGGCGCGCTCGGCGGCATCGAGCGGCCCGATGATCAACAGGCGACCGCCGCTGCGGAAGGTGACCGTGGGAACGGGCTCAGGCTCGGGCAGGCGTGCCGCCGCGAGCAGCGCGGCGATCTTGGGCGTGGCGGCCTGCGCGTCGCGGCTCCAGCCACCGGTTTCCCGGATGTTGACGAAGCGCACGGGCGACACGGCACCCTCGGTCTGCTGGCCCAGCTCGCCGAACAGGCGCTGCTCCTGCGTGCAGGCGACAACGACGGCATCGCCGCTGCGCACGGCCTGCAGGAAGGCACCGGCCTCGCGCCGGCATAGGGTGGAATGGAGCGTCAGCTCCTCATGTAGCACCGCGCCCAGCGCCCGGGAATCGAGCGGCATGGTCCGGTTGCAGTCGCATATCAGCGTCTTGGACATCGGTGGATCGGCTGGCGCGCGCCAGGTCAGCCACATCGCCGGAGGGCGGTGCGGCCACGTCTGGCGCAGGCTGGCTAGGAATGGCTTTGCATAGGTCGGACTGTGCCACATCCGCCCCATGCGGCGCGTCCGCCGCCCCATCAGCCCCGGCGTCGCAGTCGGACTTCGGCGGCAGCGCCGCCTTGCCATCAGGCCCCGCGGCCGGCGGCTCGGGGTCCGTCACCAGTCCCAGGCTGCGCGCGCTCACCATCTGCTGCAACATGTCGGGCGGCAACGGATCGGGGAGGGAGTAGTCCTCGATATACACATCGAGCCCGTCCATGACATTGAAATGCGGGTCGGTGAACAGCTTGCGCATGGCGGCATTGCGCACCTGCGGAGCCACCGACCGGGCGACGAAGGGCGCGAAATCGGACTCCGCGTGCAGCGCCTGCACGTCATCGAGAGTAGGCGCGAGAACAGCAGCTGGCGGTGCGGGTGCGGGCACCGGCTGTTCAGCAGCAGGCGCAGGAGCCACCCGATCACGGACCTCGCTGCCCGCGACGTCCGGCAGCGGCTGGCCGGTCTCGCGCGTCTGCTGCTTGCGGCGGGACCAGCGGCTGAAGAAACCATCCGCCTCAGCCATGGGACTCCCCCGCGCCACCGCCGCCCCCGCGCTTCCCCTTGTCGGTGGAGACAGACGCGGGATTGCCGAAGCGGTCGGTCAATGGCCTGAAACTGTCGGGCCTGCGGCGGCGCTTGGGCTCGGGCGCGTAGTGAACGTCGACGAAGGCCTGTGCCCACTCCCGGATCGACTCCGGGGCCGGAACCTGGTCCACGTTTTCCTGCGCGTCCAGCCAGCGGCCGGCATCGTGGTAGCTGAGGCTCACGTCCACAGGCCGCGCCAGCTCGAGGCCGTCCGCGCCCGGGCCTTCGTCCAGCCGCCAGTGCACGAACCAGCAGGGAGCGGGCGACGTGAGATTGAGGTGGTAGCCCTCGGCATCGTCACGGAAAAGCTCCACCTGCAGACCGGGGAAAAGCCAGCGCTGCTCCTGCGCGTCTTCGCGCAGCAGGCGCGGCTCCATGCCGAAGGCCGGTTCGGCGGGCACTACATCTTCCAGCGTCCAGCGCCAGGGCTGCCAGCGGTTATCGAGAAGTTCGCGCCGCATGATGACGGCGACGTCGAGGGTGGGACGGGCGGCAAGCATGCAGCGAATGTACCCGGCACGGCCGCCGCGCGGACGGCCACCCGGTCATTCCCCTCGCGCCTGCGCGGCGGTCACCCGGAGCGCAGGGCCGCCCCTGCGCCGATCTGGTCCGCTCAGCGCGGCGACAGGGCCCCGGGCGCATAGAGCACGCCGCGCGGGGCGCGGCACAGCCCCCAGAGGCGCAGGCCGGCCAGCGCCGCCACCTGCACGCCCGTGGCCGTGGGCGCGGAGATGGTGGCCAGCGCACTCAGTCCCACACGGGCGCATTTGCGCACCAGCTCGTGGCTGCCGCGGCTGCTCATCAGGACGAAGCCGGGCTCGTCCAGCCGGCCTGCGCGCGCCAGGCGGCCGATGAGCTTGTCCAGCGCGTTGTGCCGGCCCACGTCTTCGCAGACGGCGGTCAGTTGCCCGTCGAGGCCGGCCCAGGCGGCGGCATGCAGCGCGCCCGCCTGTGCGTTGTGCACTTGCCGGGCGCCCAGCTGCGAGAAGGCCTGCAGCACCAGGGCCAGGTCCACCCGCTCGATCCAGTCGCGGGCCGGCAGGCGCTCGGGCGCCAGGTCGAGCGCGACGAAGCTTTCCACGCCGCACACGCCGCAGCCGGTACGCCCGGCCATGCTGCGCCGCCGGTGGCGCAAGCGCTCGAAGCAGCGCGGGGAGATCTCCAGATGCACCTCGACGCCCGGAACGCCCGGCGGCAGCTGGGCCACCGAACCCTCTGCGGCGTGCACGCTGATGCCGCGGCAGTCCTCAGCGCGGTCGAGGATGCCCTCGCTCAGCGCGAAGCCCAGAGCGAAATCGTCCAGCGCTTCAGGGGTGGCCATCATCACCGCGTGCGAAATGCCATTGAACACCAGGGCGATCGGGATCTCGGTGGCGAGGATGTCGTCGCGCTCCACGCCCTCGGACGGCAGGCCGGCTTCGCCGAACAAACGCACGGTGTGGCGAGCCAGCGGCGCCAGCGAGGGGGCGGCATCGGCATCGGCGTTGGCATTGGCAGCGGGCTGGAGAACCTCACCGGCCGCTTCTGCGACCTGCCCCTCAACGAAGGCGCGGCCCGCCCCGGTGAGCCGGGCCGTCCAGCGGCCGCCCTCCTCGCGCACCTGCACCCAGCCGGGGCCGGGCATGCCGCCGATCACCGCGTCGCCCATCAGGCTGAGCTGGCGCATGAGCACGCTGACGCCCTGCCCGAGCCGTTTGCCGAGACGGGGCAGCGACACGGCAGCGCCGCCGCCCTCTTCGGCCAGGGCCTGCAGAAGGGCCCAGGCCAGGGGTGAGACAGCCACCCGGGCCTGCGATGGCTGTGCGCTCACGCAGCAGCGCCCCGCGCCTCGGCCAACGGTGCCGCTTGCACGTGGGGCTCCAGGATCACGGGAATGGACTTGGAGGTGGGCGTGCCCGCCGCCTCGGCCACGGCCGAGAGCGGCACCAGCGGATTGGTCTCGGGGTAGTAGGCCGCGAGGTTGCCGCGCGGGATGTCGTAGGCCACCAGCTTGAAGCGGTCGGCGCGGCGCTCCTGCCCGTCGGACCACACGGTCTGGATATCGACCCAGTCGCCGTCCGTCATCCCCAGCTGGCGGATGTCCTCGGGGTGGATGAAGACCACGCGGCGCTGGCCATAGACGCCGCGGTAACGGTCGTCCATGCCGTAGATGGTGGTGTTGTACTGGTCGTGCGATCGCGTGGTGAGCAGCGTGAACACCACGGTGTCCTTCAGGCGCTTGCGCGCCTCGTGCGAAGGCGTATCGAGCGGGACCACGGGCGGAAAGAAGTTGGCCTTGCCGGTGGCCGTGGCCCAGATGCGCTCGCTGGCCGTGTTGCGCAGCCGGAAGCCGCCGGGCTGGGCCACGCGCTGGTTGAAGTTCTTGAAGTCGGGGAAGACCTTCTCGATGAGGTCGCGGATGCGCGAGTAGTCCTCGACCAGGCCCAGCCAGTCGATCCTGCTGCGTTCGCCCAGCGTGGCCGCGGCCAGCCGCGCGATGATGGCGGGCTCGGACAACAGGTGCTCGGAGGCGGGCGGATTGATGCCCATGGAGATGTGCACCATGCTCATCGAATCCTCCACCGTCACGCCTTGCGGGCCCGCGCCCTGCACGTCGATCTCGGTGCGGCCCAGGCAGGGGAGGATCAGCGCCTCGCGGCCGTGCACCACGTGGCTGCGGTTGAGCTTGGTGGTCACATGCACCGTCAGGTCGCAGCGGCGCAGCGCCTTCCAGGTCTCGTAGGTGTCGGGAGTCGCCGCGGCGAAGTTGCCACCCAGCGCGAAAAAGACCTTGCCGCCCCCGTCCCGCATGAGGCGGATGGCTTCCACGGTGTCCACCCCATCGGCGCGCGGCGGCTCGAAGCCGAACACGTCGCGCAGCCGGTTGAGCAGCTCGACCGGGGGCTTCTCCCAGATGCCCATGGTGCGGTCGCCCTGCACATTGCTGTGGCCGCGCACCGGGCAAGGGCCCGCGCCCTCCCGCCCGATGTTGCCGCGCATCATCAGCAGGCTCACGATGGCCTGAATGGTGTCCACCGCATGCTTGTGCTGGGTGATGCCCATGCCCCAGCAGGCGATGACGCTGCGGGCACCGATATAGACGTCGCCGGCCGCGCGCAGCTGCGCCTCGGTCAGGCCCGACTCCTCTTCCAGCAGCGCCCACGATTCGGCGCGCAGACTCTGGGCCAAAGCCTCGAAGCCGGTCGTGTGTTCGGCGATGAAGGCATGGTCCAGCACGCCACCGGTCATGGCTTCGCGCTCCAGAACATGTTTCATCATGCCCTTGACTGCGGCCATGTCGCCGCCCACGCGCAGCTGGAAATAGTGTGTGCTGATGGGCGTGGAGCCCAGCGTGGCCATCTCCAGCTTGTCCTGCGGATCGGCGAAACGCTCCAGGCCGCGCTCGCGCAGCGGGTTGAAGCTCACGATGCGCGCGCCGCGCTTGTGCGCCTCGCGCAGCTCGCCCAGCATGCGCGGGTGGTTGGTGCCCGGGTTCTGGCCGAAGATGAAGATCGCATCGGTACGCTCGAAATCGTGCAGCGTCACCGTGCCTTTGCCCACGCCGATCTGAGGGCGCATGCCGCTGCCGCTGGGCTCGTGGCACATGTTCGAGCAGTCGGGGAAGTTGTTGGTGCCGTACTGGCGCACGAACAGCTGATAGAGGAAGGCGGCCTCGTTGCTGGCCCGCCCCGAGGTGTAGAAGATCGCCTGGTTGGGATCGGGCAGCGCGTTCAGGTGGCGAGCGATGAGCGAGAAGGCGTCGTCCCACGCGATAGGGCGGTAGCGGTCGCTGGTCGCGTCATAGACCATGGGGTGGGTCAGGCGCCCCTGGTCTTCGAGCCAGAAGTCGCTCTGCTCAGCGAGCTCGGCCACGGTGTGGCGCTGGAACAGTTCCGGGCCGGCGCGGCGCGCAGTAGCCTCGGCGGCGACGGCCTTGACGCCGTTCTCGCAGAACTCGAAGGTGGAGGCGTGGTCGCGGTCGGGCCAGGCGCAGCCCGGGCAGTCAAAGCCGTCGGGCTGGTTGGCCGACAGCAGCGTCTTGGCTCCCTTGAGGGGAATATCCTGCCGCAGCAGTGTGTTCTTCACGCTGTTGAGCGCCCCCCAGCCGCCCGCAGGCCCTGTGTAGAACTCGATCTTTTCCTGTTTCATCATGATCTCCGAGGGGTGAACCTGCTGCCGCGCCCTACGGGCCGGTGACAGTGGGGACCGGCAGGCCGTGTCAGCGCGGAGGGCGCCCACCTCCTCCGTGCAGCCGGTCTTACTGGAAGAACTTCGCAGCGCTGACCAGGGTCTTGTAGACACCCCAGGCCAGCGGCAGCCCCACGGCCAGTCAGGCGAAAGCCACCAGCGCCGGGCTGGTAGTGCCGCCGGCCCCGCTGCCGATGCCGACTTCGGCCGCCACGCTCTTCTCATGGGCGAGCTTCTTTTCGTGGGCGAGTTCCTCGTCGCTCATGAACCACTTGTCGGCCAGCGGGCGCACCAGCAGGTTGGCGATCAGGCCGATGACCAGCATGCCGACCAAGATGTACATCGTCTGGTTGTAGACCTGATCGCGCGGCAGCCCCAGGCCCAGCTGGTATTCACGCATGTAGTTCACGACCACCGGCCCCAGGATGCCGGCCGTGGCCCACGCCGTGAGCAGGCGGCCATGGATGGCTCCCACGAACTGCGTGCCGAAGAGGTCCGCCAGATAGGCGGGCACCGTGGCGAAGCCGCCGCCGTACATCGACAAAATGACGCAGAAGGCGCCCACGAAGAGCAGCTTGTGGCCGGCAGCGGCCGAGCCGGGGATGCTGAAGTACATGAAGCCGCCCAGCACGAAGAACACCACATAGGTCATCTTGCGGCCGAGCCTGTCGGACAGGCTCGCCCAGACGAAGCGCCCGCCGATATTGAAGAGCGAAAGCAGCGCCGTGAAGCCGCCGGCCACCGCCGCCACGGCCGCCAGCTGGGCCTTGTCGAGTTCGGTGAACTTCAGGGGCAGGCCCACCAGCGCGCCGCCGAACACTTCCTGCAGCATGGGCGATGCCATGCCGATCACGCCAATGCCGGCGCTCACGTTCATGCAGAGCACCAGCCAGATCAACCAGAACTGGGGGATGCCCCAGACGCGCTTCACATGGACGTGGCGCTGCGTGATCATCGCGTTGACGGTCGGTGCGGGCGGCGTCCAGCCGGCCGGCTTCCAGCCCGATGCGGGCACGCGATAGCCCAGGGCGCCCGCCATCATGAAGACGAAATACACCAGCGCCATGACCACGAAGGTCTGCATCACGCCCACGTCGGTGGGCGTGGAGAAGGAGCGCATCAGCTCCACAGCCAGTGGGGAGCCGATCATCGCGCCGCCGCCGAAGCCCATGATGGCCATGCCGGTGGCCATGCCGCGCCGGTCGGGGAACCATTTGATGAGCGTGGAGACGGGCGAGATGTAGCCCAGCCCCAGCCCGATGCCGCCGATGACGCCTGAACCGAGGATCATCAGCCAGAACTGGTGCAGATGGATGCCCAGCGCCGAGAGCAGCATGCCGCCGCACCAGCACAGGGCAGACACCACGCCCGCCTTGCGAGGGCCGGCCCGTTCCAGCCAGCCGCCCCAGACCGCTGCGGAGCAGCCCAGAAAAACGAAGAACAGCGTGTACATCCAGCCCAGCGTGGCCACGCGCCAGTCGCAGCCGGTGGCGAACAACTCGGCGAAGAAGCTCATCTCCCTCGGGCAGGCTGCGCCGGTGCCGGCCGTGGCAAGCGCCTTGGACAGCGGCAGCCAGAACACGGAGAACCCATAGGCCATGCCGATGCACAAGTGGATGGCCAGCGCCGCCGGCGGCACCAGCCAACGGTTGAAGCCGGGTCCGGCGATGATGCGTTCCTTGTCCAGAAAGCCTGGAGCGGAGGAGTGACTGGACCCGGCGGCGGTCCCTGCCGATATTGCGGCCATGCGCTGTAACTCCCTATCTAGGCGGGGCCACGGATGCAAGCCCCCCATTGTTTCTAAATTTGACACAGATCAATGCGCCGGGGCGGAGTGTCTGGATGCGCCATGGCGGCGTCAAATGGAATCGATCTATGCAACGATTCAAGGGCTGAATGTATGCAAACGTAAGCATAGGCGGCGATGACCGATGGCAGCCGCTGTGTCCCGCCGATGCCTCTCGGGACAGACGCCGCGGAGCAGCCGAACTCCGCAAAGCCTGCGGAGACGATGAGAGGGGTGGCCCCCAAATTCCCCACTCGGCTCACCCGCAGCCACAGCGATGTCTCAGTCCCTCACTTCAGCACACCGCTGCTCTCCGCGACCTGCGCACGCCATGGCGGTTCGTCGAGCAACGCGATGGCAGCAGCCAGCGTCCGCGAGGGCCGGGGCCGGCGCTGCGTCATGAAGCCGATCGGCGTCCCGACTTCGGGCGAGATCAAGGGCAGCGCCTCCAGCGAGCGCTCCTCACGCGATGCCGCCACCATCGCCCCGGGCAGGATGCTGCAGACCTCGCCATAGACCACGCTGTGCACCAGGGTGATCACGGAATTGGTCTCGATGGCCGGCTGCGGTTCCACGCCCGCCGTGCGCAGGGCCTCATCCACAATGGATCGGTTGAACATGTCGGGGGTGAGCAGGCACAGCGGCATCCGCCCGGCCTCCGACCAGGGCACGGGCGCGCCGATGCGCATGCGTTCGGGCACAGGACCCGTCGCGGTTGCGGCAACACGGCGCAGCAGGTAGTAGCGCTCGGTGCATTGGGGCCAGGAACGCAGCGGAGCGCGCTGCGCCTGCATGCGCTCGCTATAGCCCAGGGCCAGGTCCAGCGACAGGTCTTCCAGCCCCCGTTCGAGCTCCTGGGAACTCATGGAGAGCACCACCGGCTGGACGCCCGGATGCCGCTGGCGCAGCAGCACGGCGAAGCGCGACAGCAACGGCATGGCCGTAGGCGTGGCTGCCATGCGCAGGCGGCCCTGGGGCGTACCCTCGGTGCTGCGCAGTTCGCTGCGCAACACGTCGGTATCGCGCAGCATGCGCCGCGCCGCAGCCAGCACTGCCAAGCCCTCGTGCGTGAGCCCGGCGAAAGAACGGTCGCGCTGCACGATGGTCACGCCGAATTCCTTTTCCAGCGCGCGCATCGCGTTCGACAGCGCCGGCTGCGTGATGTGGCAGGACTGCGCCGCCCGCCCGAAGTGGCGGTGCTCGTCGAGCGCGACCAGATAGCGCATGGCGGCCAGCAGGTTCATGGCGGTGCGGTGCAGCCCGGGCGCTTTCCAGGGCTATGGACTGGGAGTGCGCCGGTCTTCCTCTCGGCTCAGGTGTTCTGGCTGATCGAGATCGTGGGGAACTTCGCGGAGAAGTCCTTGGCCTGCATGGCGATCTTCACCGCCACGTCGCGCGCCACCTTCTTGTAGATCTGGGCCACCTCGCCGTCCGGGTCGGCCACCACGGTGGGCTTGCCACTGTCGGCCTGCAGGCGGATGGACATATCCAGCGGCAGCGCGCCCAGGTAATCCATGCCGTATTCGGCGGCCATCTTGCGGCCACCGTCGGCGCCGAAGATGTGCTCCACATGGCCGCACTGGCTGCACACGTGCGCGGCCATGTTCTCGACAATGCCCAGGATCGGAACGCCCACCTTCTCGAACATCTTGATGCCCTTCTTGGCGTCCAGCAGCGCGATGTCCTGCGGCGTGGTGACGATCACGGCGCCGGTCATGGGCACGCGCTGGGAGAGCGTCAGCTGGATATCCCCGGTGCCGGGAGGCATGTCGATGATGAGGTAGTCCAGATCCTTCCAGTTGGTCTGGCGCAGCAACTGCTCCAGCGCCTGGGTGGCCATGGGGCCGCGCCAGATCATGGCCTCGTCCTGGTCGATCAGGAAGCCGATGGACATCACCTGCACGCCGTGGTTCTCCAGCGGCTCCATGGTCTTTCCGTCCTCGCTCTCGGGGCGGCGGCTGATGCCCAGCATCATGGGCTGGCTGGGGCCATAGATGTCGGCGTCCAGCACGCCCACGCTGGCGCCTTCGGCAGCCAGCGCCAGCGCCAGGTTGGCGGCCGTGGTGCTCTTGCCCACGCCGCCCTTGCCGGAAGCCACGGCGATGATGTTCTTGACCTGCGGCAGCAGCTGCACGCCGCGCTGCACCGCGTGAGCCACGACCTTGGTGGCGATCTGCACCGACACGTTCTCCACGCCGGGCACGCCGCGGGCCGCCGCCACCAGCTGGCGGCGCAGTTCGGGCACGAGGCTTTTGGCCGGGTAGCCCAGTTCGACGTCGAAAGCCACGTCGCCGCCGCTGATCTGCACGTTGCGCAGCGCGCGCGTGGAGACGAAATCCTTGCCCGTGTGGGGGTCGCACACCTGTGCGAGGGCCGCCAAGAGGCCCTGTTCTGTGACTGCCATGCTGTTCTTCACTCCTGTGGGTCGGGTAGTCTATCGAAGGCCTGCGCCCCTGCCGGGCTGCGGGACAATCCCGCCCAGAATCCCCAACCACCGCCTGCCAGCGAAGAACGCCCGTGACACTCAAGATGGCCCCCAACTCCCTGTTCGCAATCCTGCTGCGCTCGCCGTGGTGGATCAGCTTCGCGGCCGCCGCCGGCATCGCGCTGCTGTGCGGAGCGCTGCTGCCCTCGCATGTGGCGCCCTATGCGGCCGTGGGGGTGCTGCCGCTGGTCATCGTGGGCGGCATGGCCGCCTGGCGGCAGTGGCAAGCGCCCAGCGCGGCGCGGGTGGAAGCTGTGCTCGCCGCCGCTGCCTCCATGCCCTGGCGCGACTTCTGCGCCGCACTGGAACGCGCCTGGCAGGCCGAAGGGCATACCGTGCAGCGCCTCAATGGCCAGCCGGCCGACCTGCGCCTGGAGCGTGGCGGCCAGACGCTGCTGGTCAGCGCCCGCCGCTGGAAGGCCGCCACCCACGGCGCCGAGCCGCTGCGCGAGCTGCACGCCGCCGTGCAGGCACAGCAGGCATCCGCCGGCGTGTATATCGCACTGCAGGGCCAGGTGAGCGAGAACGCGCGCGATTTCGCACGCAGCCACGGTCTGGTGCTGATGGAAGCGGATGCGCTTGCAGCGCTGCTATTGAAGGCTCCCGCCGCCTCCTAACCACCCCCATCGCACCATGCCCGCCCGCCCGCCCCCGGCAACGCACCCGGCCCGCGCCACGGCAGGCCTGGTGCTGACCGGCGGCGGCGCCCGCGCCGCCTATCAGGTGGGCGTGCTGGAAGCCCTGTCGGACCTGCGCATCGCCTGCGGCGCTGGGCGCGACCCGAACCCTTTCCCCATCCTCACCGGCACCTCGGCCGGTGCCATCAACGCCGCGGCACTGGCCTGTGGGGCCGACCATTTCGACCGCTCCGTGCGCCGCATCGCCCACGTGTGGCGCCACTTCCACGCTGAACAGGTATACCGCGCCGATTCACTCAGCGTGATGCGCAGCGGCGCGCGCTGGCTCACGCTGCTGTCCATGGGATGGATGCTCACGCGCTGGCGCCGCCTGCGGCCGCGCTCTCTGCTGGACAACGCGCCGCTGGCTGAACTGCTGGACAAGCTCGTCCCCCTGGAACGCCTGCCGCGCCTCATCCGCCAGGGGCACCTGCACGCCCTGGCCGTGACGGCCTCCAGCTACAGCTCTGGCGCACACGTCACCTTCTTCGAGGCCAGGGGCTCGACCCGGCCCTGGGTGCGCTCGCAGCGCAAGGCGGCGGCTGGCCGTATCAGCCGTGCGCACCTGCTGGCCTCCTCCGCCATCCCGTTCGTCTTTCCCGCCACCGCGCTGGAGATGGACGGCCACCCCGAATACTTCGGCGACGGGTCCATGCGCCAGTCGGCGCCGATCGCGCCGGCCATCCACCTGGGGGCGGACCGCATCCTGGTGATCGGCGCGGGCCGCATGCACGAACCCGGCGGCGAAGGCTCGGCCCCCGCCACACCCGACTACCCTACGCTCGCCCAGGTGGCAGGCCATGCGCTCTCCAACATCTTCCTGGACGCACTCTCGGTTGATGTGGAACGCGCGCTGCGCATCAATCAGACGCTGTCGCTGATTCCGCCCGAAGCGCGCGCCCACAGCCCCCTGAGGCCGCTCGACCTGCTAGTGATCGCCCCCTCGCAGCGGCTGGACGCCGTGGCCGCGCGCCATGTGGGCCAGTTGCCGGGCCCCATCCGCACCCTGCTGGGCGCCCTGGGCGTGACCACCAGTGCCGACGACGTGCGCGGTGCGGCCCTGGCGAGCTACCTGCTGTTCGAGGCCGGCTACACCCGCGAACTCATGGCGCTGGGCCGCGCCGATGCGCTGGCCCGGCGTGCCGAGATCTGCGCCTTCTTCGGCTGGAAAGACACGGGCAATGCCGTGCGCGCGCCGGTCCGTTGAAGGCGGCGCCCAGGGAACCAAGGGTTAACCCTGATCTCAAAGCACTACATCGCCACCAAGAGGAGTTAGCAGTCATGGGTATCTTTGGTTCTCGGAAAGCCAAGTCCGTCGCCGACCTGCTGGTCGAAACCCTGGCGGATGCGGGCGTGCAGCGCATCTGGGGCGTGACCGGCGACAGCCTCAATGCCGTCAACGACAGCCTGCGGCGCCATGGCGGCATCGAATGGATGCATGTGCGCCATGAAGAGGCCGGCGCCTTCGCCGCCGGGGCCGAGGCCCAGATCACGGGCCAGCTGGCCGTCTGCGCCGGAAGTTGCGGGCCGGGCAACCTGCACCTCATCAACGGCCTGTACGACTGCCAGCGCAACCACCAGCCGGTGCTGGCCATCGCCAGCCACATCCCCAGCAGCGAGATCGGTCTGGGCTATTTTCAGGAAACCCACCCCACCGAACTATTCCGCGAATGCAGCCATTTCTGCGAGATGGTGCAGCACCCCGACCAGCTCCCGGAACTGCTGCACCGGGCGCTGCGCACGGCCATCGGCCAGCGCGGCGTGGCCGTGCTGGTGATCCCGGGCGACGTCTGCACGCTCGATGCGCCCGAAGGCGCGCGGCCCCACTTCGCGCCACCGGCGCCCGCGCGCATGCTGCCCGACCCGCAGGCTCTCGCCGATCTGGCGGCCCTGCTCAACGGCTCCAAGGCGGTGACCATCCTCGCAGGCGCCGGCACCCAGGGCGCGCATGACGAGGTGGTGGCCCTAGCCGAGGCCCTGGCCGCTCCCATCGTCCATGCGTTCCGCGGCAAGGAATTCATGGAGTGGAACAACCCCTACGACGTGGGCATGACCGGCTTGATTGGTTTCTCGTCCGGCTACCACGCCATGCGGGAATGCGACACGCTGCTAATGCTGGGCACCGACTTCCCCTACCGCAATTTCTACCCGGAAGACGCCGCCATCGTGCAGATCGACCGCGACCCCGGCGCTCTGGGCCGGCGCGCGCAGCTGCGCATGGGCCTGGTGGCCGAGGTGCGCGAGGCCGCCACCCTGCTGGCGCCGCTCATCCAAGCGGGGCGCGACACCGCCTTCCTGGAAAAAGCCCGAGAGCACTACCGGACCGCCCGCAAGGACCTGGATGCGCTGGCCTCGCCGCGCAGCGGCGACCAGCCGCTGCACCCGCAGTTCGTCGCCGCCACGCTGGACCGGCTGGCAGCCGACGACGCGGTGTTCACCTTCGACGTCGGCACGCCCGCCATCTGGGCCGCGCGCTACCTGCGCATGAACGGCCAGCGCCGGCTGATCGGCTCCTTCAACCACGGCTCCATGGCCAACGCCATGCCGCAGGCGCTGGGCGCGCAGGCCGCCCAGCCGGGCCGCCAGGTGGTCTCGCTTTCGGGCGACGGGGGCCTGGCCATGTTGATGGGCGACATGCTCACGGCGGTGCAGATGAAGCTGCCCATCAAGATCGTGCTCATCAACAACGGCGTGCTCGGCTTCGTGCAGATGGAGCAGAAGGCCTCGGGCTTCCTCGACACCAACGTGTCGCTGCAGAACCCCGACTTCAGCGCCATCGCCGGCGGCATGGGCTTCCTGGGCCTGCGCGTCACCCGCTCGGACGCGCTGGAGGCGGCGCTCGCCCAGGCGCTGGCGCACGAGGGCCCGGCGCTGGTCGATGTGGCGGTCGATCCCATGGAGCTATCGCTGCCGCCCAAGATCAAGGCCGAGCAGGTCAAGGGCTTCAGCCTCTATGCGGCGCGGGCGGTGATGAACGGCCGCGGCGACGAACTGATCGAACTGGCCCAGACCAACCTGCTGCGCCGCCGGTAGGTAGCCCGAGTCCGGGCCGGGTCTTAAAATCGCGCGTTCCGCCCGGCCGGCCCTTCGGCCCAGGCGACGACACGACGCTCCCCAGAAAGCCAGCCCCTGATGTCTGCACGCCACCTCTTCGTCACCACCGCCCTGCCCTACGCCAACGGCAACTTCCACATCGGCCACATCATGGAATACATCCAGGCCGACATCTGGGTGCGATTCCAACGCATGCGGGGCCATGCGGTGAACTTCGTGGGCGCCGACGACACGCATGGTGCACCGATCATGATCGCCGCCGAAAAGGCCGGCAAGACGCCGCAGCAGTTCGTGGCCGACATCGCTGCCGGCCGCAAGCAGTACCTGGACGGCTTCCACATCAGCTTCGACAACTGGCACAGCACCGACGCGCCGGAAAACCACGAGCTGGCGCGCCAGATCTACCGTGACCTGCGCGACGTGGCGGCCGACCAGGGCGGCAGCCTGATCGAGGTGCGCACCATCGAACAGTTCTTCGACCCCGAGAAGAACATGTTCCTGCCCGACCGCTACATCAAGGGCGAATGCCCCAAGTGCCACGCCAAGGACCAGTACGGCGACAACTGCGAGGTCTGCGGCTCTGTCTATGCGCCCACCGACCTGATCGAGCCCTTCTCGGCACTCTCGGGCGCCAAGCCTGAACTGAAGACATCGGAGCACTTCTTCTTCAAGCTTTCCGACCCGCGCTGCGTGCAGTTCCTGGAACGCTGGACGCAGGACGGCAAGCTGCAGCCCGAAGTCGCCAACAAGATCCGCGAATGGTTCACCGTGCGCACCAACCCGGACGGCACCACCAGCGAAGGCCTGGGCGACTGGGACATCAGCCGCGACGCGCCCTACTTCGGCATCGAGATCCCCGATGCGCCGGGCAAGTACTTCTACGTCTGGCTGGACGCGCCCGTGGGCTACCTGGCCTCGCTCAAGAACTGGTTCGACAA
>JBHIWE010000026.1:0-27839 GCA_041987645.1 Acidovorax sp.
TTCGGAGCGGTCGGCATAGGCCAGCTTCATGCTCTCGGCCAGGTAGTGGATGGTCTGCGCGCTGTTGGAGCCCCACTGGGCGAGTGGCAGCGGCTCCAGCATGTTCAGGATCTGCACCAGGTGCGGCCCGCCGGAAGAGGGCGGAGGCATGGTGACGATCTGGTAGCCACGGTACGTGCCGGTGGTGGGGGCGCGTTCGACCACCTTGTAGTTGCGCAGGTCGGCGAGCGTGACGGCGCCGGCATGCGGCGCGGTCTCGGCGGCGATCTTCTGCGCGATCGCGCCCTGGTAGAAGGCGCGTGCGCCCTGCTGGCCGATCAGGCGGATGGAGGCGGCCAGATCTTTCTGCACCAGCGTGTCGCCGGCCTTGAGCGGCTCGCCGTTCTTCCAGAAGATGGCGCGCGTGGCGGGCCACTGGCCCATGTTCTTCTTTTCCTGCTGCAGGATCTTGGCCAGCGTCTCGCTGACCGGGAAGCCCTTGGCCGCGAGCGCGGCGGCGGGCGCCACCACCTGGGCCAGCGGCAGGGTGCCCCAGTGCTTGAGCGCGTGTTCCATGCCGGCCACCGTGCCGGGCACACCGATGGCGTAGTGCGTGTAGAGCGACTTGCCGTCCACCACCTTGCCGTTCGCGTCCAGGTACATGTCGCGCGAGGCGCCCGCAGGGGCCATCTCGCGGAAGTCGAGGGCGATGTTCTTGCCGGTCCTGGCGTCGTGCACGACCATGAAGCCGCCGCCACCCAGGTTGCCTGCATTGGGCAGCGCCACGGCCAGCGCGAAGCCGATGCCCACGGCCGCGTCCACTGCGTTGCCGCCGGACTTGAGGATGTCCAGGCCGATCCGGGAGGCCAGTTCCTGCTCGGTCGCCACCATGCCGTTGCGGGCGACGACCGGGTGGAAGATGTCCATGTCGAAGTCGTAGGCCGCGCTGGCCGCCTGGGCTGCAGCGGTTTGCTGCGCCGCCGGGGCGGGCGCTGCGACGGGCGGCTCCGCCACGGGCATGGCGGAATGCTGGGGTGCGGCGACGGAGGCCGCCGGCTGCGCGGTGGCATCGCGCTGCGGCGTACCGCAGGCGGTCAGGCCGGCCAGGGCCAGCGCAAGGCTGGTGGCCAGCAGCGTGTGGCGAAGTTGCATGGGGTGGATCTCCTCTCTGTGTCTATGGTGGGCAGTCCCGAGAAGAGTGTAGGCAATGCCGGACCAGCCCCTCGCGCGCAGCGCGTCCTGGCCGGGCTGGTCCGCAGCGTTGCCTTCAGGTGCCGGGGGAGGCCCCACCCATCGGCTAAGCCTTCAGCGCCGCGCGGCGGGCTGGCGCTTGCGCGCCTCGTCGTCCATCAGCTCGTACCACATTGCGTTCAGCACGGCGAAGGCCGCTGCCAGCGGGAGGCCGAGAAGCCAGGCGAAGTACCACATGGTTGTTTCCTTTCGATCGGTGTAGTGAGGCGCAAGGCCGTGTTCAGTAGGCGTGGTCGCCATGGGTGATGTCGTGGGTGCGCACCTTGCCCCACATCACGCGGTACACCCAGGTGGTGTAGGCCAGGATGAGTGGCACGAAGACCACGGCGCAGACCAGCATGATGAAGAGCGTCAGGTGGCTGGAGGAGGCATCCCACACCATGAGCGCCGAGCGCAGGTCGATCGAGGAGGGCATGATGAACGGGAACATCGAAGCCCCCACGCTCAGCACGATGCCCGCCACCGAAAGGCCGCTGAAGATCACCGTGATGCCTTCCCAGCGGGCGCGTAGGCCGAGCAGCGCCAGCAGCGCGCCGGCGAAGCCGAGCACCGGCGCCAGCATCGTCCAGGGGTGGTTCCGGTAGTTGGTGAACCAGCCGCCCGCCACGCCCGAGGCCACGGTCTTGGCCAGCGGGTTGGACGGGCCGCCCGCCACATGGGCGCTGGTGAGCTCGTAGCCGCCCACGACCTTCCAGAGCAGCACGCCAGCCAGCGCGTAGAGCACGATGGTGGCGATCGAGGCGGCTGTGGCGAAGCTGCGCGAGCGTTCGGCCACGGCGCCTTCGGTCTTGAGCGCCAGCCAGGCGCCGCCGTGCATGGCCAGCATGGCGACGGAAACCAGCCCGGCCAGCAGGGCGAACGGGTTCAGCAGGCCGAAGAAGCTGCCTTCATAGACCATGCGCATGTCGTTCGTGAAGCGGAAGGGCACCCCCTGCAGCACGTTGCCCAAGGCCACGCCGAAGATCAGCGCAGGCACGAAACCGCCGATGAAGAGCGCCCAGTCCCAGGTGCTGCGCCAGGCGGCGCTCTCGTGCTTGCTGCGGTACTTGAAGCCCACGGGCCGCAGGATGAGCGCGAACAGGGTGGCGAACATCGCCAGATAAAAGCCCGAGAACGACATGGCATAGATGTGCGGCCAGGCGGCGAAGATGGCGCCGCCGCCCAGGATCAGCCAGACCTGGTTGCCTTCCCACACGGGGCCCACCGTGTTGATGACGACGCGCCGTTCCACGTCGTTGCGGGCCACGAAGGGCAGCAGCGTGCCCACGCCCAGGTCGAACCCGTCGGTGACGGCGAAGCCCACCAGCAGCACGCCCAGCAGCAGCCACCAGATGACGCGCAGCGTGTCGTAGTCGAGAAGGGTGTGAAGAATCATGCTGCGTCTCCGGCAGGTTCAAAGGTGGTGGGTTGCGAGGTGCCCGGGGGCACGGCGCCGATCAGCGGCGCCGCGGCCCCGTGCGAGAGCGGCGTCTCGGGATCGGGACCCTTGCGGATGGCCTTGAGCATCAGCTTCATCTCCACCACGATCAACACGGTGTAGATGGCAGCGAAGCCCAGCAGTGTGAACAGCACGGTGCCGGCGCCCAGTTCAGAGACGGCCACGGCCGTGGGCAGGACGCCTTCCACCGCCCAGGGCTGGCGGCCCAGTTCGGCCACGATCCAGCCGCATTCGGCGGCGATCCAGGGCAGGGGTATGGACCACACGGCCAGCTTCAGCAGCCAGGGGTAGGCATCGAGCCGGCGGCGTGCCGACAGCCAGAAGAAGACCGCGTTGAGTGCGATGAAGAAGAGGCCCAGGCCCACCATCACCCGGAACGACCAGTAGAGCGGCGCGACCTGCGGCACCGTGTCCCAGGCGGCCTGGGCGATCTGCGCCTCCGTGGCCTGGCGCGGGTCATCCACGTAGCGCTTGAGCAGCAGCGCGTAGCCCAGCCGGTGGCCGTGCAGCTCGAACACCATGCGCGCATGGTTGGGGATGGCCGCGTCGGAGCCGGCGGCGCGGATCTGCTGCAGCGCGTCGTAGGCCTGGATGCCGTCGCGGATATAGCCCTCGGACTGCTTGACCAGGTCGTTGATGCCCGGGATCTGCGTATCGAGCGAGCGGGTGCCGATCAGGCCCATGACCCAGGGGATATGCACGGCATAGTGCGTGGCGCGGGCTTGCTGGTCCGGCCAGCCGATGGCGGTGAACGAGGCCGGGGCGGGCTCGGTGTCCCACATGGCTTCGATGGCCGCGAGCTTCATCTTCTGGTGCGCGCTGGTCGCGTAGCCGCTCTCGTCGCCCAGCACCACCACCGACAGCGCGGCGGCCAGGCCGAACGATGCGGCCACCGTCATCGAGCGCTTGGCCAGCTCGACATGCCGGCCCTTGAGCAGATACCAGGCCGACACGCCCAGCACGAAGAGCGCCGCAATGGTGTAGCCGGCCGACACCGTGTGGACGAACTTGGCCTGCGCCACCGGGTTGAACAGCACGTCGTAGAAGCTGTCCACCTCCATGCGCAGGGTCTGCGGGTTGAGCTTGGCGCCCACGGGGTTCTGCATCCAGCCGTTGGCGATCAGAATCCACAGCGCAGAGAAGTTGGTGCCCAGCGCCACCAGCCAGGTCACCACGCAGTGCGCCACCTTGGACATGCGTTCCCAGCCGAAGAAGAACATGCCGACGAAGGTGGCCTCCAGGAAGAAGGCCATCAGCCCTTCGATGGCCAGCGGCGCCCCGAAGATGTCGCCCACATAGTGGCTGTAGTAGCTCCAGTTCATGCCGAACTGGAACTCCATCACGAGGCCGGTCGAGACGCCCAGCGCGAAGTTGATGCCGAACAGCACGCCCCAGAACTTGGTCATCTGGCGCCAGACGGTGCGGCCGGTCATCACATAGACCGTCTCCATGATGGCCAGCAGCACAGCCAGCCCGATGGTGAGCGGCACGAAGAGAAAGTGGTAGAGCGCGGTCATCGCGAACTGCAGCCGCGATAAGCCGACGACGTCGAGGTCCATGGTGGAAATCCTTTCTGGAGGGAACGAGCGGAAAAGAGGGAGTGCGTGTGTGTTCAGTGCTGGCGCAGCGTGGCCAGCACGGCATCGAATGGCGGCGTGCCGCGCAGGTGCTCGGCCGCGATGCGGCCCTGCGCCAGCACGATGAGGCGGTCGGCCAGCAGCGCCTCGCGGCGCAGGTGGGTGGCGATCAGCACCGTGCGGCTGCCGGCATGGCGGGCGAGCCGCTCCAGCACGTCGACCGCGGTGGGGCCGTCCAGGCCCTCGGTGGGTTCGTCCAGCAGCCAGAAGCCGGCGGGGTGCAGCAGCAGCCGCGCCAGCGCCAGCCGGCGCGCCTGCCCGCCCGAGAGACCCAGGCCGCCTTCGCCCAGGGGCGTGTCCAGTCCGCGCGCCAGGCGCTGCACGTCGGCCGCCAGGCCACTGGCCTGCAGGGCGGACCAGAGCTGCTCGTCGCTCGCGGCCGGGTCGGCCAGGCGCAGGTTGTCGCGCAGGCTGTCCTGGAAGAGTTCGGTGCGCTGTGTGAGCCAGGTGCCGGCCTCGGCCTGCACGCTGCCGGCGGCCGGGCGCAGCTCGCCCGCGGCCAGGGCCAGCAGGGTGGACTTGCCCGCGCCGCTGGCGCCGACCAGCGCCACCCGTTCGCCCCGGGCGATGGTCAGGGCGATGCCGCGCAGGATGCCGTCATCGTTGGCATACCCGGCGCATACGGCGTCCATGCGCAGTGCCGCATCGTTGGCGGCGGGCGGGGGCAGTGTGGCCGGTTCCGCCGCGGGTACGGCCAGGCGCGGCGCCAGCCGCCGGGCGGCCAGAGCGCTGCGGCCGGCTTCCAGCGCGCCCCGGCGCAGCGCGGCGAAGGGCTCCAGCGCCGAGAGCGCCAGGAGCAAGGCCAGGGCGGCCAGCGGCGCGGTCACGGAGCCGGTCTGCGCCAGTGCGCCCATGGCCAGCAGCACGGCGGCGACGGTGGCGTGTCCGGCTACTGCGTAGGTCCAGCCGGTGCGGGTTTCCAGGCGGTGCAGCGCGTCTTCGGCCTGGGCCAGGCGCTCATCGGTGCGGGCGAGCCGCTGGCATTGCGCGGCCAGCCGGCCTGCCATGGCCAGCTCGGTCTGGCCGGCCACCAGGTCGATGGCCTGCTCGCGCAGCCGCTCCAGCCCGCGCGCACGGCGCAGTGCGGCGCGGCGGGCGCGGCGGGCCGCGAAGAGCGCCACGCCGCCGCCGCACAGCAGCAGCCAGGCGAAGGTGGCCAGGCCCAGCCGCCAGTCCAGCGCACCCAGCACGCAGCCGGCCAGCAGTGCGGCGCCCAAGGCAGCGCCCGCGGGTACGGCCACGCGCAGATAGAGTGATTCGAGCGCGTCGATGTCGTGCGTCAGACGGAACAGCAGGCGCGCAGGCCGCTGCTGCAGATCGCGCAGGCCCTGGGGCTGCGCCCAGCCGCGAAAGAGCCGCTCGCGCAGCGCTGCCAGCACGGCGAAGCTGGCATCGTGCGTCACCACGCGCTCCGCGTAGCGCCCGGCCGTGCGGCCCAGCGCCAGCACGCGGATGCTGGCGCTGGGCATGAACACGTTGAAGGTCAAGGCCGCCGCGGCCGAGAGGCCCGCGAGCGCCGTGCCCGTGATGAACCAGCCCGAAATGCCCAACAGAGCCATGCCGGCCAGCACCGTGATCGCGGCCAGCAGCGTGCCCAGCAGCAGGCGAGGGCCGCTGGTGGCAATGAAGAGGCGCAGCACGGCGCCCAGGCCGGGGCGCTGCGCAGCGCGGTGCGGATGCGTGTTCATGCGGCTCTCCGTGGGGCGGCATCACCCAGCTGCCCGATGTGCACCAAGCGCCCGATGCGCGCGGCCAGCGCCAGGTCGTGCGTGGCGACGATCAGGGTGCGGCCTTGGGCCATGCGCAGCAGCGCATCGACCACGGCCTGCGCGGTGGCGCTATCCAGGTGGGCCGTGGGCTCGTCCAGCAGCCACAGGTCGGCGGGGCCGGCGGCGGCGGCGCGCGCCAGGGCCAGCCGCACGGCTTCGCCGCCCGAGAGGCCCGTGCCGCCTTCGCCCAGCGCGCTGCCCGGAACGACACGGCTGGCATCGCCCAGGCCAGCGTGGCGCAGCGCCGCGCTGGCGCGGTGGCGCGGCACGCCGGGGCGGTCCAGGCTGACGTTGTCCAGCGCGGTGCCCGAGAAGATGTGCGGCTTCTGGCCGATCCAGGCCATGCGGCGGCGCAGGGCGGCGGCGCTGGCTTCTTCGAGCCGCGTGCCGTCGATCACCACCTCGCCGCTGGAGACGGGCAGCAGGCCGGCGATGAGCGAGAGCAGCGTGGTCTTGCCCGCACCGCTCGCACCCACCAGCGCGACATGCTCGCCTGCGCCCACGAAAAGATCCACGCCCGCGAGAACCGGCGCTTCGCCCGCGTGCTGCAGGCTCACCTTGCGCAGCTCCACACGGGCAGCGCGTGGCGTATCGGGCCGGTGCTGTGGCTCTTCCAGAGCGCCCGGCATGCGCAGGGCATCGCGGGTCTGCAGTTGCGTCAGCGCCTGCAGCGCGGCCTGGCCGGCGGCCTTGTCGTGCCAGGCGGCGGCTAGATCGCGCAGCGGCTCGAAGAAGGCGGGCGCCAGCAGGAGCACGAAGAGACCCTGCCCCAGCGAAAGGCGTTGGCCCCAGCTGCCCGCGCTGAACTGGCCCAGCAGATGGAAGCCCACGTAGACGGCCACCAGCGCCACAGCCAGCGCCGAGAACAGCTCCAGCGATGCGGAGGAGAGAAAGGCGATGCGCAGCACGCGCATGGTGCGCTGGCGCAGGGTTTCGGCCGAGGCGCGCAGCCGGCGCGCCGTGGCATCGACGGCGCCCAGTGCGCGCAAGGTCGCCAGCCCGCGCAATCGGTCGAGCAGGAAACCGTTTATGCCGCCGAGCGCCTGCAGCTGCGATTCACTGGCGGCGCGGGCCTGCCAGCCGACCAGTGCCATTGCCAGCGGGATCAACGGAGCGGCGGCGACGAGGATCAGCGCGGCCAGCCACGACTGGCTGGCCACGGCCAGTGCCAGCACCGGCGGCACTGCCATGGTTCGCCAGCGGGCGGGCTGGTAGCGCAGCAGCCAGGGCAGCAAGGCCTCGGCCTGCTCGGCCATGGCGCTGGCGGCCTGGCCCGATGCCGCGCGGGCCCCATCCAGCGGGGAACGGCGTGCCAGCGCCGCGCAGGCTTGCGCCCGCACCGTGCTCACGTATCGCCGCGCCGCGGCGAAGATGCGCCGGCCGGCCCAGGCTTCGCCCGTGGCGCGCAACACGCCCAGCAGCGCATAGGCCAGCGCCGGCCCCGCCACGGCGGCCCAGCCCTGGCCATCGGCCAGCCGCTGCACGGCCACGGCCAGCGACGCGGCCTGGCCCACCCAGAGCAGGGCGGCCAGGGCCAGCACCGCATTGGCCAGGCGCGATTGCGGCACGGCCTGTGCCGCTGCAGATGGCACGGGGGGGCGCAGCGCAAGCGGAGGCTTGCTCTCATTCATCGCCGTGTTCCGTGCCATGATGCTTCTTAAGTTTCAGTAATTTCGGAAAGTTTAAATCTTGATGGATGAGGTGCATCACTTTGTTGTGCGTATTCCACTAAGAATGCATCCGGTTTTTGATGTGAGTCAAAGGTGTGCGGGATAATTTGTTTGTCAAATTTTTAGAAAATTGTGAAAGAATTAAGCGGTGACACCTCTCGTTCAAACTTTCGTCAGCCATTTCGGGGAGATGGGCAGCCGCTGGGGCATCAACCGCACAGTGGGGCAGATCTATGCGCTGCTTTTCGTCACGGAGCGGCAGTTGCATGCCGACGACATCGGCGAGAAGCTGGGCATCTCGCGCTCCAACGTGAGCATCGGGCTCAAGGAACTGCAGGCCTGGGGGCTCGTGCGGCAAAGCCGCGTGCCGGGCGACCGGCGCGAATACTTCTCTTCGCTGGGTGATGTGTGGGAGATCTTCCGCGTGGTGGCTGCCGAGCGGCGCCGGCGCGAGGTGGCGCCCACGCTGTCGGTCCTGCGCGAATCGCTGCTGGCCGACGCCACCTCGCCCGAAGACGCCTTCGCCCAGGAACGCATGCGCCAGATGCACGGGCTGGTGGACCTGGCCAACACCTGGTTCGACGACCTGCAGCGGCTTTCGCCCGAATCCCTCGCCCAGCTGATGCGGATGGGCTCGAAGGTGCAGAAGCTGCTGGCGGCGCGCGACGTGCTGTTCGGCACGGGCGGGCGGGGCGACGATCCGGCCTGATGCCATGCGCTCGCGCCCGTGCTCGCGACTGATGATTGCAGCGCGGCAGGGGCTTCACGGCGAGAGGCCCCGCACGCATCTCCCAGGTCTCATTGACGACCCTCGGCGAGATCGTCAACACGTTCTAAGGTTGCGTTAAGGCAGTCGTACCAATATCGGGCCGCACCGTGTCCTATTGGGTTCCCGTCGATTGCCATGCCGCTGGATCATGCTCTCTTCCTCGCTTTCAACGGCCGGGCTTCGGTGCCCCTGCGGCCGGGTGCGGTCGCGCCTTGCGCGTCGGATCAGCCGCAGCAGTGGATAGCGATGCGCCTCCCTCCGGGGGCTGGCCTGGCCGCTGCTGCCAGGAAGGCGCTCTGATGGCCGTGCAAGCCAAGCCTCGGCAACTCGCATGCCTCTCCTGCGTCGTGCCCTGCCACAACGAGGCAGCCAATCTGGAAAAGCTGCTGCCGCAGCTCCAGGAGGCGCTGGCGGCCTGCGTCGAAAGCTGGGAGATCGTCCTGGTGGACGACGGCAGCTCCGATGCGACCAGCATGGTGCTCGCTCACTGGGCGCAGCAACCGGGCTTTCGTGCGCTGCTGCTGTCGCGGAACTTCGGCAAGGAAGCGGCCCTCATGGCCGGCCTGGAGGCGGCGCAGGGCGATGCCGTGGTGACGATGGACGGCGACCTGCAGCATCCCCCGTCCCTCATTCCCGTCTTCATTCAGCACTGGAGCGAAGGCTCCGACATGGTCTATGCGCAGCGCCAGGATCGGCACGATGAAGGTGCCTTCAAGCGCTGGGGCGCGCGCTGCTTCTACGCCATCGTCAACATGGGCGGGCGCTTCGCAGTGCCCGCCGGGGCGGGGGATTTTCGGCTCATGGACCGCAGCGTGGTCGATGCCCTGCTGTCCCTGCCCGAGCGCAATCGCTTCATGAAGGGCCTCTACGCGTGGGTCGGCTTCGATGCGACCGCCGTTCCGTACATGCCCAGCGCCCGGCTGCACGGCCGCACCAGTTTCAGCCCCTTGGCGCTGATCCGGCTTTCGCTCGACGGGTTGACCGGCTTCACCGCCTGGCCCCTGCGGGCCGTGAGCGCCATGGGCCTGGTGCTGGCGGTGCTGGCGCTGCTCTACGGGGCCTATCTGACGATCGCCTACCTGCTCTATGGCCACGCCATCAGCGGCTGGACGACCATCGTGGTCGGCCTGATGGGCTTTTCCGGGGTGCAGTTGCTGTCGCTGGGCATCGTGGGCGAATACGTGGGGCGGATTGCGGAAGAGGTCAAGGCACGGCCCCTCTACGTGGTCAAGCGTGAACTGGGCCAGGGTCTGAAGAGGGCGGATTGATGACGGTGAACAAGAAGAACCCAGCGCCGCTGGGAATGATGGCGGTCGCCCTGCTGGTGCTGGCCTGGTGGGCCGCCACGGCGTGCCTGCGTCCGCTGATGCTGCCCGATGAGGGCCGCTACGTGGGCATCGCGTGGGAAATGCTGCGCTCGGGCGACTGGCTGACGCCCACCATCAACGGCTTGCCGTACTTCCACAAGCCGCCGCTCTTTTACTGGATCACGGCCAGCTCGCTCTGGTTGTTCGGCAACCACGAAGGCGCGGCACGCGTGGCGCCTCTGCTCGGCGCTCTGGCCGGTTCCTGGGCTTCCTACGCCTTCCTGCGCCGCTGGTGGAGCGAGCGGGCGGGGCGGATGGGCCTGCTGGTGCTCATGGCACAGCCCTTCTGGATCATGGGCGCGCAATTTGCCAACCTGGATACGCTGGTGGCCGGCTGCATCGTCGCCACCATCTGCCTGCTCGCGCACGCCGTGATGCTGGCCGAGCATGCGCTGCCGTATCGCCGGGTGCTGCTGGCTGCCTGGGGCATGGCCGCGCTGGGCGTGCTGGCCAAGGGCCTGATCGGCTTCGTGCTGCCGGCGCTGGTGGTGTTCCTGTGGCTCGCCGTGCAGCGGCGCTGGCGCCGCCTGGGCAGCCTCTTCTGGTGGGCCGGGCCGCTGCTGTTTTTGTGCCTGGCGGCGCCGTGGTTCGTCGCCATGCAGCAGCGCTTTCCTGATTTTCTGTACTACTTCTTCGTGGTGCAGCATTTCAAGCGCTTCGCGGAAACCGGGTTCAACAACGTGATGCCCCTGTGGTTCTACCCGGCCGTGCTGGCGCTCTTCTTCCTGCCGTGGCTGCCGTGGATGGCCCGCGCCTGCAGGCCCCTCGGCAGCGGCGCGTCGCCTGAGCACCGTTCGGCTCGGCTGCTGCTGTGGATCTGGGCGGCCGTCATCGTGGGCTTCTTCTCGCTGCCCCAATCCAAGCTGCTGGGCTATGTCATGCCTGCGGTGGTGCCGCTGGCCGCCCTGGCGGCGCAGGGCTATCTGTCGCGGGAGCGCGTCTCCCCCCTGCAGTCGGGCCTGTGGTTCCTGGCGGCGGGCACGGGCACGGCGCTCGCGCTGGGGGCGCTGACGTGGCTGACCGTGCATCCGCAGAAATCCATGCGCGCCTTCGCGCAGACGCTGAGCGAAAGCCGCGAGGCGGCAGAGCCCGTCGTGATGCTCGACACCTACTATTTCGACCTGCCGTTCTATGCAGGGCTGCGCACCCCGGTGGCGGTGATCGAGAACTGGGACGATCCGGCGATCCAGCGGCGAGATGACCAGCGCAAGGAAATCGCCGATGCCGGCCAGTTCGATCGGGCCGCCGCGTCCGTGCGCCTGCTGCTGCCGGCCTCCCTGCCGCGCCTGCTGTGCCGTTCCGGCGTCGTGTGGGTGCTGGGGCCTTCCAGGGCGGTGGAGCGCTATCCGTATCTGGCGGAGGCCGCCAGCGCCTACCGCGGCAACGCGATGACGTTGTGGCGCCTCGAAACCGGGCGCCCGGCCGTTGCCGCGCAGCTGGGGTGCAGCCAGATGCCGTACGACGATGCGCTGCGCCAGTCTCCTGCGCCGCTCTCCGAGGCCCGGGTGCCGGGGTGAGCGGTGTCCATGCACCGCCCCTGGACCGCCCCAGGGCGGCCCGCCTGACGCAAGAAAAAAGCCGGTCCGGGCAACGCTGCCCGGGCCGGCTTTTTTTTCGTGTGCGGTGTGGTCAGGCCAGCAGGTCGCTCAGCGCCCGCGCAATGACCTTGGTGGCGCGGCGCAGGTCTTCGAGGTCCAGGCGCTCGTCGGCGCGCTTGGCGTGCGATTCCAGCACCGTGCGCGGGCCGGCGCCGTAGATCACGCCGGGGATGCCGGCTTCGCCGTAGAGGCGCACATCGGTATAGAGCGGCGTGCCCATGGCGGGCACGGGCTGGCCGAAGAGGGCTTCGCCGTGGCGCTGGATGGCGCTCACCAGCGGCGCGTTGCCCGCCAGCGGCTTCATGGAGTTGGCCAGCAGCAGGCGCTTGATCTCCACGGTGATGCCCGGCTGGCCGGCGGCGGCCTCGGCGATCACGCGGCGGATGTCGGCTTCCACGGTGGCCGGGTTCTCTTCGGGGATCATGCGGCGGTCGAGCTTGAACACCACCTTGCCGGGCACGACGTTGGTGTTGGTGCCGCCTTCGATGCGGCCCACGTTCAGGTAGGGGTGCTTGATGCCCGCGACCTTGGACGTGATCTGCTTGTAGGCCGTGTTCTGAGCGTAGAGCGCCTTCAGGATCTGCACGGCGCCCTGCAGCGCGTCCACGCCGGTGTCGGGCACGGCGGCGTGGGCCATCTTGCCGTTCACGGTGACTTCCATCTGCAGGCAGCCGTTGTGGGCGGTGACGACTTCGTAGCTGAAGCCGGCGGCGATCATCAGGTCGGGCTGGGTGAGGCCCTTCTTCAGCAGCCAGCCGGGGCCGAGTTCGCCGCCGAATTCCTCGTCGTAGGTGAAGTGCAGTTCCACCGCGCCCTTGGCCGGCCTGGCCACCGCTTCCAGCGCGCGCACGGCGAAGGTGAAGGAGGCGAAGTCGCTCTTGCTCACGGCCGTGGCGCGGCCATACATCTTGCCGTCCACGATCTCGGCGCCATAGGGGTCGTGCGTCCAGCCTTCGCCGGGCGGCACCACGTCGCCGTGGGCGTTGAGGGCGATCGTGCGGCCGCCGTCGCCGGCCTGGCCGTAGGGGCGGCGCACGATCAGGTTGGTGATCGACTGCATGCCGTAGTCGCGCACCTCGGCCTCGGGCACGGCGTGCTTTTCGGCCTCGAAGCCGAAGCCCTGGAGCAGCTCGGCCGTGCGCTCGGCGTGCGGCGCGTTGTTGCCCGGCGGCGTATCGGTGGGCACCTGCACCAGGGCTTGCAGGAAGCGCACTTCCTCGTCGAAATGCTGGTCGATCCAGGCGTCGAGTTGCTGGTAGTTGCTCATGGGGTTTCCGTGGCGAGTTGGTTCAAAACGTGAGTGAAGGCATCGACGGCCAGCTGCATGTCGTCGGCCGTGGTGCTTTCCAGCGGGTTGTGGCTGATGCCGCTGTTCAGGCCACGCGTGAACAGCATGGCCTGGGGCATGATTTCGTGCAGTTTCATCGCGTCGTGGCCGGCGCCGCTGGGCATGCGGAAAACGGGCAAACCCAGCGCCTCCACCGCGCGTTCCCAGCGCTGCTGCCAGGCCGGCGCGCTGGGCGCTGCGGCGGCCTTCATGGCCTGCTCGCAGGTATAGGACAGGCCCCGGCGCCGGGCGATGGCGGCGAGTTCTGCCAGCACGTCGCGCTCCAGCGCGTCGCGCTGCGGGTCGGTGGGGGCGCGCAGGTCCAGGCTGAAGAGGCAGCGGCCGGGCACCACGTTGATGGAGCCGCTGGGCACCTGCAGCTGACCGATGGTGCCGACCGAGTCGCCATCCTGCGCGGCGCGCTTTTCCACGTAGAGGGCCAGCTCGGCCACGCCCACGGCGGCATCGCGGCGGCGGTCCATGGGCGTGGTGCCGGCGTGGCTGGCCATGCCGGCCATCTCGCACACATAGCGCACGCCGCCGTTGATGGAGGTGACCACGCCCAGGGGGATGTCCAGCTCGTTGAGCACCGGGCCCTGTTCGATGTGGACCTCGATGAAGCCCAGGTAGCGGGCCGCGTCGCGGC
The DNA here is from genome assembly GCA_041987645.1 of Acidovorax sp. Classification (GTDB taxonomy): domain Bacteria; phylum Pseudomonadota; class Gammaproteobacteria; order Burkholderiales; family Burkholderiaceae_C; genus Paracidovorax. Next base: position 13,452 of record JBHIWE010000026.1, read on the forward strand.
GCAGCTTGGGGATGTCGTCGATGCACAGGCCCGCGTGCTGCATGGCCTCGCGCATGGTGATGCCGTCCGCGTCCTGCTGGTCGAGCCAGGCGTTGTTGAAGTGGCCGATGAGCGCGCCCGAGCCCAGGAAGGTGGCCTTGTAGCGCTGGCCTTCTTCCTCGGCGAAGCCCACCACCTCGATGCCGAAGGGCAGGCGGCGGCCGGCGCGGTGCAGCTCGCGCACGCAGGCCATGGGCACGAAGATGCCGAGGCGGCCGTCGTACTTGCCGCCGTTGCGCACGGTGTCGTAGTGCGAGCCCGTCATCAGGATCTTCGCGTCGGGCGTGGCGCCGTGGTAGCGGCCCACCACGTTGCCCACCGCGTCCATCTCGACCTCGTCGAAGCCGCAATCGTGCATCCAGTGGCTGATGCGCTGAGCACACGCGCGGTGCGCGTCGGTGAGGTAGGTGACGGTGAGCTGGCCCAGCTCGGCCAAGCCCGGGTCGCTGTGCGCGGCGAGCTTCTCCTGCCAGTCCCACACGTCATTGCCCAGCGCGGGTTCGTGGCCGAACTTGTCGTTCAGGCGGATCTCGGCGATGCGGTGGATGTTGCGCAGCGCCTCGGCCATCTCGAAGTCCACCGGGTTGTCCAGGCGGCGGGCGAAGGTGTCGATGATTTCCTGCTTGGGCAGACCCGTGCCGCGCGGCCCGCGCACGGCCAGGATGAACGGGAAGCCGAAGCGGGCGTTGTAGTCGGCGTTGAGCTGCTGGATGCGCGCGAACTCTTCGGGTGTGCACTGCGTGAGGCCGGCCTTGCGCTGCTCGTGGGTCGATTCGGCCGTGAGCGCGTTGGCCACCATGGCCTTGCCGGCCAGCTCGGGGTGGGCTCGGATGAGCGCGAGCTTGGCCTCGTGCGGCGCCTGCGCCAGCACGCGCACCATGGCGTACTTCAATTGCGCGAGCGAGCGAAAGGGCCGCTCGGCCAGCGCGCCTTGGGCGATCCAGGGTGAATGCTCGTAGAGCCCGTCCAGCAGCGCCAGGGCCTGGTCGGCCGGCGCGGCGTTGAGTTGTTCCAGCGTCAGTGGCATGGGTGGTTTGCTCCTGAAAAGTGAGCGTATGGCGCAGGTGGAATGAGCGCTAGAGGCCAATTCGGTCGTGTTTCGATCAGAGGGAAGGTGCCGGGTGCTGCGCGGCCCAGTGCTGCGCCAGGTCGAGCCGGCGGCACACCCACACCTTGTCGTGCCGCTGGATGTGGTCCAGGAAGCGCTGCAGCGCGGTGATGCGGCCGGGCCGGCCCAGCAGGCGGCAGTGCATGCCGATGCTCATCATCTTGGCCCGGTCGTCGCCAGCCGGGTCGCCTTCGGCGTAGAGCGCGTCGAACGTGTCTTTCATGTACTGGAAGAACGGGTCGGCATGCGAATAGCCCTGCGGCAGCGCGAAGCGCATGTCGTTGCAGTCCAGCGTGTAGGGCACGATCAGCTGGGGCACCGCGCTGCCGTCGGTCTTCTGCACCTTCATCCAGAAGGGCAGGTCGTCGCCGTAGTAGTCGCTGTCGTAGGCGAAGCCGCCGTAGTCGGCCACCAGGCGGCGCGTGCGCGGGCTGTCGCGGCCCGTGTACCAGCCCAGCGGGCGGTTGCCGGTCAGCGTGCGGAGGATGTCCATGGCCTCGGCCATGTGGGCGCGCTCCACGTCTTCGGGCACGTTCTGGTAGTGGATCCACTTCAGGCCGTGGCAGGCGATGTCGTGGCCCAGCTCGCCGAAGGCGGCTGCCACATCGGGGTGGCGCTGCAGCGCGGTGGCCACGCCGAACACGGTGAGCGGCAGGCCGCGGCGCTCGAATTCGCGCAGCAGGCGCCACACGCCGGCGCGCGAGCCGTATTCGTAGATGCCTTCCATGCTGATGTGGCGCTCGGGGTAGGCGGCGGGGTTGAACATTTCCGAGAGGAACTGCTCGCTGCCCGCATCGCCGTGCAGCACGCTGTTCTCGCCGCCTTCCTCGTAGTTCAGCACGAACTGCACGGCGATGCGCGCGCCGCCGGGCCAGCGGGCGTGCGGCGGGTTGCGGCCGTAGCCGATCAGGTCGCGCGGGTAGGGCAGGGTGGAGTCGTAGAGCGTCATGGCGGTGGAGTGTCAGGTCAGAGGGGCAGCGGCGACAGCGCCGCCGAAAGCTCGTTGAGCGGGCGCTGCTGGCCGAAGGCGAGGCTTTGCTCCACATGCAGCAAATGGGCCTGCATCAGCTGCACGGCCCGCGCCTCGTCGCCGTGGTCCAGCGCATCGACGATGGCGCCGTGTTCTTCATGCGAATGCGCGGCGGCGCTGGCGGACTGGTACATCAGGGTGATGAGGGCGCAGCGCGAGATCAGATCGCCCAGCAGCTGCGCCAGCACCTCGTTGTCCATCAGTTCGGCCATGCGGACGTGGAAGTCGCCCAGCAGCTCGGTGCGGCTGCTGGCGTCGGTGCCTTCCACGGCGGCCTGCTCGCGCCGCACGTGCTCGCGCAGCGCGGCGATCTTGTCCGGCGTGCGGGCCCGCACGAAGGCGCGGGTCATCTCCACTTCCAGCATGCGGCGCACGGCGAAGACCTGCCGTGCCTCGTCTTCCGACGGGGTGGAAACGAAGGCGCCACGCGCGGGCTCCAGCGTCACCAGCCGGTTCTGCGCCAGCTGAAAGAGCGCTTGCCGCACCAGGGTGCGCGAGACGCCGAAATGATCTGCCAGCTTCTGCTCGGCCAGCTTGGTGCCGGGCTGCAGGCGCTGCGTGGCGATGGCGCGCGTGAGCGACTGGACGATCGCGCTGGTGGACGAGGGTTCCATGGGCGAAGAGGGTAATTGCTCAAAAGTGTATACACTTTTGGTCCACACGGCGCTGCATCCCGTGGGCCGTTATTACAGGAGATTCCCTATGGGCCTGAGCACCCACGTTCTCGACACCATGCACGGCTGCCCCGCCGCGGGCATGGCAGTGGCGCTGTATGCCACCGACGGCGGCGCGGCCACCCTGGTCAAGCAGCTGGTGCTCAACCACGACGGCCGTACGGACGCGCCGCTCTTCGACAACGCCAGCCTGCGCCCTGGCACCTATCGCCTGAGCTTCGATGTGGCGGCGTATTTCCGCGCCCGGGGCGTGGAGCTGCCCGAGCCCCACTTCCTGAACGTGGTGCATCTGGACTTCGGCGTGGCCCATGCGGACCAGCACTACCACGTGCCGCTGCTGGTGAGCCCCTGGAGCTATTCCACCTATCGAGGCTCCTGACACGCGCGAGCGTGGGCGAAACACCCTGCAGCCCTTTTCTATTGAGCGCAGGGTGCTCTTCTTTTCATAGCTGGCCTTCGGTCAGCGTATCGAGCTGGAAGCGCCCCGACTTATCCCACAGCCAGGTGTCGGTATAGGTGACGCGGCCCATGCGCGCGGGCACGGGGAAGGGTGCCGCTTCGCGCACCGTGCGCTCGATCTCCTTCATCACCTCCGGCGCATGGCGTGGCGCGCGCATCCAGCGCACGGCGGTCACGTGGCCCGCCCGGTCGATGTCCACTTCCAGCACGCCGATGGCGTAGAGCAGCGGCTGCAGCTTGCCCTTGTAGATGCGGTCGGCGTTCAGGCCGTAGAGATGCGCGGCTGCATCCTTGCGGTAGGCACGGGGCGTGGTGGCGCCAGAAGGGCTGGCCGGCCCGCGCACGGCCGGCGCCGGGCCCACCGCGGCGGGCGACTGGCCGGCATCGGCGGGGCTATGTTGCTGCGCAGGTGGGGCGGCGGGCGGGCGGCAGGCGCTCATCAGCGTGGCCAGCGCGGCCATCAGGCCGGCGGGCAGCCACAGAGGGCGCTTGCGGCGTGGCTGCGGTGCTTCGGGGGGCTGGATCATGGCGTGTGATGCGGCAAGGTAGGTGGGACGGGGCCGGCGTATGCGCGGCGCCTCGCTATGCTTGAAGCCTGGTGCGCCAGCTGGCGCGGTGGCAGGGCTCACGAAAAGGATGCATGCGGAATGGGTGGTGATGATGGCGACATGACGGCGTTGCAGCGCCTGCTGGACGGGCTGGCATCGGCGCCGGCATGCCTGGTGACGGTGGAGTCTATCCAAGGCTCGGCCCCACGCGAGCCTGGCGCCTGGATGGCCGTGTTCGGCGCGCCGGAGTTTCCGGTCATCGGGACCATCGGCGGCGGGCATCTGGAGTGGCAAAGCATCGCCGATGCGCGCGAGTGGCTGACCGCGGCACCTGCGGGCGGCGCGCCCGACACCCGGCGGGTGCGCCATGCGCTCGGCCCTAGCCTGGGGCAGTGCTGCGGTGGCGTGGTGCAGGTGCGGCTCGAGCGGATCACGGCGGCGCAGGCGCCCGCGCTACGGGAGCGGCTGGCTCCGCGACTCACGCCCGTGGCGCTGTTCGGCGGTGGCCACGTCGGCCATGCCCTCGCCCGCGTGCTGGCGCCGCTGCCCTTCGCGCTGCACTGGATCGACAGCCGCGACGGCATCTTCCCGCCCCATTCGGCGCCCGGCACCGTCTGCGAGCATTCCGAACCGGTGCAGGGTGCGGTGCCTACGCTCGCCGCAGGCTCGCTGGTGCTGGTGATGAGCTTCAGCCATGCCGAGGACCTGGACATCGTCGCGGCCTGCCTGCAGCGCCGCCGCACGCGGGGTGATCTGCCCTTCATCGGCATGATCGGCAGCCGCACCAAGTGGGCCACCTTCCGCCGGCGCCTGGCCGAGCGCGGCTTCTCCGATGCCGAGCTGGCCGGCGTGACCTGCCCCATCGGCGTGCCCGGCATCGCCGGCAAGGCGCCGGAGGTGATCGCCGTGGCCGTGGCGGCACAACTGCTGCAGCAGCTAGCCCGGCCGGCCGCGGCGGGTTGAGTCCTCACGACTCGCCTGCCGCGGTAGCTGGCCGTGGGAACAATTCCTGCATACACTTTGCGACAGAACAACAACAGGTCGCAGCGGTGCCCCGGCAGATCGGCTTTTCGATGAAAAGCTGAGGTTCGCCAAGGTGCGCGGCCCCATTCGACTGCTCAGAGCGCCCGCAGTGGTGAGCAGGTTGCACGAGGCGGCGCCCCACGCGCCGCCCCACGTTGAGAGAAGAACCCATGGAAAGCTATCTCCTCGACTGGGCCAACCTGCTGCTGCGCTGGGTCCACGTCATCACCGCCATCGCCTGGATTGGCTCGTCGTTCTACTTCGTCTTCCTCGACTCCAGCCTCACCCCGCCGCTCGATGACGACCTCAAGAAGCAGGGCGTGAGCGGCGAGCTCTGGGCCGTCCACGGCGGCGGCTTCTACCACCCGGTCAAGTTCGCGGGTGCGCCGCCGCAATTGCCGAAACACCTTCACTGGTTCTTCTGGGAAAGCTACAGCACCTGGATCAGCGGCTTCGCGCTCTTCACCGTGTCGTATCTCTGGAGCGCCAGCACCTATCTGATCGACAAGTCGCGCATGGACTGGGCGCCGGCCACCGCCATCGCCGTGGCGCTGGCCTTTTTGGTCGTGTTCTGGCTGCTCTACGACGGCATCTGCCGCGTCTTCGGCGAGAAGAAGAAAGGCGATGCCATCGTCGGTGCGCTGGTGTTCGTGCTGGTGTGCGTGGCGGCCTGGCTGGCGTGCCATTGGTTCGCGGGGCGGGCGGCCTTCCTGCTGGTGGGCGCGATGATCGCCACCTCCATGAGTGCCAACGTGTTCTTCTGGATCATTCCCGGCCAGCGCACGGTCATCGCGCAGATGAAGGCCGGCCAGCCGGTGGACCCGATCCACGGCAAGCGCGGCAAGCAGCGCAGCGTGCACAACACCTACTTCACGCTGCCGGTGCTGTTCTGCATGCTGTCCAACCACTACAGCTTCACCTGGAGCCACCCGCAGAACTGGCTGATCCTCATCCTGATGATGTTCGCGGGCGCGGCCATCCGCCAGTTCTTCGTGATGCGCCACGGCTGGAAGCTGGGCCGCAACGCCCATCCGCTGCCTTACGCCTTGGTGGGCTGCGCGGTCATCGTGGGCGCCATCGTCGGCCTGAAACCGTCCATCGCACCGGCCGCCACCGGTGCTGCCGCTCCCGCTTCGTCGGGTGCCGCCGCCGCCCCTGTGGGCTACTCTCAGCTGCAGCCCGTGCTGGCCCAGCGCTGCTACCTCTGCCATGGCGCGCAGGTGCAGATGAAGAATCTGCGGCTGGATTCCGCCGAATCCGTCCAGCAGCATGCCCAGGCCATCTACCAGCAGGTGGTGGTGCAAAAGCTCATGCCCATGAACAACGCCACCGGCATCACCGACGAAGAGCGTGGGCTGGTCAAGCGCTGGTTCGAGGGCGGCGCCGTGATGACGAAGTGAGGAATTCCGGGCGGCAAAACCAAGCCCGGGGCCGGGGATTCGCAGCCGCTGCGCTACAGTGGCGCGCTGCATTTTTTTCAAAGGAACCGGCTTGGAATTCGTGAGCTTTCTGATCGACTTCATCCTGCATGTCGACAAGCACATCGCGGCCTTCGTGGCCAGCTACGGCCCCTGGGTCTATGCGCTGCTGTTCGCCATCGTGTTCGTGGAGACGGGCGTGGTGGTCATGCCCTTCCTGCCGGGCGATTCGCTGCTCTTCATCGTGGGCGCGCTCTGCGGCGCCGGGCTGATGAGCTTTCCCATCGCCTGCGCCGTTCTGCTGGCTGCGGCCATACTGGGCGACCAGTGCAACTACACCATCGGGCGCACCATCGGGCCCAAGGTGTTCCAGTGGGAGGATTCGCGCTGGTTCAACCGCCGGGCCTTCAACCAGGCACACGACTTCTACGAGCGCTATGGCGGCATCACCATCGTGATCGCGCGTTTCATGCCCTTCATCCGTACCTTCGCGCCCTTCGTGGCTGGCGTGGCGGCCATGGGCCGGGCCAAGTTCACGGCCTTCAACGTGGGCGGGGCGCTGCTGTGGGTGCTGGGCATCTGCACCACGGGCTACTTCTTCGGCAACTTCCCGTGGGTGCAGAAGAACCTCGACAAGATCATCTGGGCGATGATCCTCATCCCGGGCCTGATCGCCCTCTTCGGCGCCTGGCGCGCCGGACGCAAAGCGCCGGCCGAGGCCGTGCCGAAGTAGAGGCGCGGCGACCCCACCACCAACAAAAAAGGGCACCTTGCGGTGCCCTTTTTCTTTGCGTTGAAGCGGCGGCTCGTGAGCCGGCGTGATCAACGGCGGCGGTCGCGGTCCTTGCCCAGTTCGTTACCGATCAGGGCGCCGGCAGCGGCACCACCCACGGTCGCTGCCGTGCCACCCACTGCGCTACCCAGCACGCCGCCAGCCACGGCGCCTACGCCGGTGCCGATCTGGGCATTGGAGGGGTTGGTCGAGCAGCCGGCCATGCCGAGTGCGGCAACGCAGGCAGCTGCAGAGAGAAGGTGGCGGTAGTTCATGGTGTGCTCCTTGATGGTTGTCTTGACGACAGGATTCGAAACGTCTGGTGCGCAATGAAAGCCTGTCGGGCACGCCTTCATTCATCGCATGGCCGCAGTATTGCCCCCGCCGCTGCCGCGCCTTGTCAGCAGAAGAAACCGCGAACTGTAGGACGGTGACCGGGTTGCCCGAGTGCGGCGGCAGGGTAGCGCCCTGCGGACCGTCGAACACATCGACACACCCGATGTGGGGTGTGCGCTACACCGTGCGGCTGCGCGCGAGAGGCGGATTGCGGGCGAAGTAGCGCGTGATGCCGCGCATCAGCGCGTCGGCCAGTTGCTGCTGGTACAGGGCGGTGCGCAGGCGGGCTTCTTCTTCGGGGTTGCTGATGAAGGCGGTCTCCACCAGCACGCTGGGAATGTCGGGCGCCTTCAACACGGCGAAGCCGGCCTGTTCCACGCGTGCCTTGTGCAGCTTGGCCATGCTGCCGATCTCGCCCAGCAGCACGCTGCCGAGCTTGAGGCTGTCGTTGATCTGCGCGGTGGTGCTCATGTCGAGCAGGGCGCGCTGCACGTGCTGGTCCTGCGTGCGCACGTTCAGGCCGCCCACCAGGTCGGCCTGGTTTTCCTTGTTGGCCAGCCAGCGCGCCGCGGAGCTGGAGGCGCCACCCTGGCTCAGCGCGAACACGCTGGCGCCGCTCGCCGCCGGGGTGGTGAAGGCGTCGGCATGGATGGAGACGAAGAGGTCCGCCTGCACGCGCCGGGCCTTGTCCACCCGCGTGCCCAGAGGCACGAAGAAGTCGGCATCGCGCGTCATGAAGGCGCGCATGGGGTTGCCGCCGACGGTGGTGGCATTGATGCGGTCGCGCAGCAGGTGGGCCACCTTCAGCACCACGTCTTTTTCGCGCGTGCCGGACGGGCCGATGGCACCGGGGTCTTCACCGCCGTGGCCGGGGTCCAGCGCCACGATGATGAGGCGGTCGGTGGCCCGGGCGATGGCGGGCGCGGCGGGTGGTTGCGGCTGCTGTTGTGGCGGCTGCGTGGGCGGCTGCAGAGCCCGTGGTGGCGCAGCCGGCGGCCGGGCCGGGGCGGCGGCGATCAGCGGCGCAGGCGGGGGCGCGATGCCGGGCGCGGGCGCATCCGGGCGCTCTCCGTGCTGGGCGATGAGTTCGCCCAGCGGATCGGTCGGCGTGCCGGGCTTGGCGGCGATGTGCGGCAGCGGCGCCTGCGCTGGCGCTTCGCGCAGGCGTTCGGAGATCAGCGCTTCGAGCGGGTCTTCGGGCACGGCGGGGTACAGGTCGAACACCAGCCGGTGCTGGTAGGCCGCCACGGGCGCGAGCGAGAAGACCTGGGGCAGCGCAGCGCGCTTGAGGTCGATGACCAGGCGCACCACGCCGGGCGCGTTCTGGCCCACGCGGATGCCGGCGATGTTGGGGTCGTCGGCCTTGACCTTGGCCACCAGTTCGCGCAGTTCGGGGTTGAGGTCGATGCCTTCGATGTCCACCGCCAGCCGGGGCGGCGTGGCCACGAAGAACTGCTTGGCGGAGAGCTTCTGGTCGGATTCGATGGTGACGCGGGAATAGTCCTGCGCGGGCCATACGCGCACGGCCACGATGCCGGCGCCGCGGGCGATCTGCTGGGCACCCAGCAGCAGCACCAGGGAGCCCGCCTGCATCAGCAGCTTGCGGCGGGAGGGCGCGGCGGCTTCGCGGGCCGGCCGTGGGGCGGCGGTGCTTTCGTCCGGGCCGGAGGGGTGGTCGCTCATGCGTTGAGTCCTTGCAGCAGGGTGTGGCCGTGGGCGGTGCCGGCCCGCAGGGTGACGCGGCGCTCGGTGTCGTCCAGGGCTTCGATGTGGAGGGCGAGGTCTGCCGGCGGCAGCAGGGCCGCCGCCTGGTCGGGCCATTCGGCCAGCTTCAGGCCGGGGCTGGCGAAGATGTCGCGAAAGCCTGCGTCTTCCCATTCGCGCGGATCGCTGAAGCGGTAGAAGTCGAAGTGCCAGATGGCCAGGCCCGGCGCTTCGTGCGGCTCGACCACGGCATAGGTCGGGCTCTTGATGCGGCCCTGCACGCCGAGCGCGCGCAGCAGGTGGCGCACCAGCGTGGTCTTGCCCGCGCCCAGGTCGCCGTGCAGGGTGACGAAGGCGTTGGCCAGGCCCGGCAGCGCGGCCAGCCGGGCGGCGAAGCGGGCGGTGTCGTCCTCGCCGTGCCAGCGCATTTCGGCGCTGGCGGGCTGCGGCGATGCCGCCGCTTCGGGGGCATCGGCCTGGGGGCTTTCTACAATCGGGCCGTGATGGTGTGCAGCAGTCAACTCGTTCCTCAAATGCAAGGCTGGGCGCGCGAACTGGGATTCTCCCAAATCGGCGTGGCGGGCGTGGATTTGTCCTCCGCCGAAGCTGGATTGATGCAGTGGCTGGGCCAAGGGTTCCATGGCGATATGCATTACATGCAAGCGCATGGGCTCAAGCGCGCGCGGCCGGCCGAGCTGGTGCCCGGCACGGTGAGCGTCATCACCGCCCGGATGGACTATCTGCCCGCCGCAACGTTCCCCGCAGCCGGCGACGCTCCCGGCTGGCAGGCGGTCGAATTCTCGCGGCTGGAGCGCCCGGCCGAAGGCATCGTCTCGGTCTATGCCCGGGGGCGCGATTACCACAAGGTGCTGCGCAGTCGCCTGCAAAAGCTGGCCGACCGCATCGCCCAGGCCGTGGGGCCGATCGGCCACCGCGTGTTCACCGATTCTGCGCCCGTGCTGGAGGCCGAGCTTGCCAGCCGCAGCGGCCAGGGCTGGCGCGGCAAGCACACGCTGGTGCTCAACCGCGAGGCCGGCTCCATGTTCTTTCTGGGCGAGATCTACGTGGACATGGCCCTGCCCGCCAGCGCGCCCGTCACCGCGCACTGCGGCAGCTGCAGCGCCTGCATCGACGTCTGCCCCACGCAGGCCATCGTCGCCCCGCACCGCGTGGATGCGCGGCGCTGCATCTCCTACCTCACCATCGAGCATGCCGGCCAAATCCCTGAGGCGCTGCGCCCGCTGATGGGCAACCGCATCTACGGCTGTGACGACTGCCAGCTGGCCTGCCCCTGGAACAAGTTCGCGCAGCCGAGCGTGCTGCCCGACTTCGACGCCCGCCCGGGGCTGGCGGGTCAGCAGCTGGTGCATCTTTTCGGCTGGGATGAGCCAACCTTCCTGCGGCTGACCGAAGGTGGTCCGATCCGCCGCATCGGCCACGAACGCTGGCTGCGCAACGTGGCCGTGGCCCTGGGCAACGCGCTGCGTGTCACGGGCGACGAAGCCTTGCGCGCCGCGCTCGCGGCCCGGGCAGACGACCCGAGCCCACTGGTGCGCGAGCACGTTGCCTGGGCGCTCGCGCAGCGGCCTGGTTCGCAATGAAAAGGCCTCATGGCGCTTGATTTGTAAGCGCCTTCAGCTATCAAAAGTGTAGCTTTCTAGCGCAATACGCCCAGCGCGAAGGGCAGGCTGAGCACGCCCAGGAGGGTCGATAGCGTGACCAGCCCGGCCACGTACGGCCCGTTGTAGCCCATGCGTGCGGCCAGCACGTAGCAGGTGGATGCGGTGGGCAGGGCCGAGAACGCCAGCAGCACGGTGGTCTGCACGGCGTCGAGTCTGAAGAGCCGCGCGAGGCCCCAGGCCAGCAGCGGCAGCAGCAGATGGCGGATCAGCAGCACAGCCACCGCCAGCGTCTTGCCGCGCACCAGGCTGCCGAACTGCATGCCGGCGCCGGCGGCCATCAGCCCCAGCGCCAGCGACGAGGCGCTGATGCGGCTGACCGTGGGCTCGATCCAGCCTGGGATGCGAAAGCCCAGCAGGTTGGCCACCAGGCCCGTGGCCGTGGCCAGGATGAGCGGGTTGCGCACCAGCTCGCGCACGAAGCCGGTCTGCCCGGCCCGCGCCATGGGCCAGACGGCGGCCACGTTGAAGAGCGGCACACACACGCCGATCAGCACCGCGATCAGCAGCAGGCCCTGGGGCCCGGCCAGCCGATCGGCCAGCGCCAGTCCGATGAAGGAATTGAAGCGGAAGGCCACCTGGGCGCTCGCCGCATGGTCGCGCGCATCGAGCCGGCCGCGCAGGCCCGGCAGCCGGGGCAGGACATAGGCCAGTCCGATGCCCGCCAGTCCCATCAGCACGCCGGCGCCGATCAGGCCCGATGCTTCGCCTACCTGGATGGGGCTCTTGACGATGGACTGGAACAGCAGCACCGGAAACAGCAGGTAATACACCAGCGTCTCCACTGGCTGCCAGATGGGCCGGCCCAGCGGGGTGTAGCGGCAGAGCAGGTAGCCGATCGCGATGAGGGAGAAATCCGGGAGCAGGAGCTGGGCGTAGTTCACCCGGCCAGCATACCCGGCGCGGCGGGCCGCGCGGGGCGCGCGCCGCTATGCGGGGGGTGTCACTCTACTGAAGGACATGCTGGGATTTCCCGGGAAATCCCTCATGGATGAGAGCCCCTGCACACCCGATTTCGGTGGGGCCCGCCATTAGGATGCGTCCATCCCGTACCAACGCGTATCGACGCGTGTCACCGTGCCCATGACGCACATGCCTTTCAGGAGATCAACTATGCACCGCCGAAACTGGTTCGCACTGGCCCTTGCCCTGGCCGCCGGCAGCTCGCTGGCCCAGACCTATCCCAACAAGCCCGTGCGCCTGGTGGTGCCCTTCGCTCCCGGCGGCACGACCGACATCATTGCCCGCGTGATCGCCGACCCGCTGGGCCGCGTGCTGGGCCAGACCGTGGTGGTGGAGAACAAGGCCGGCGGCGGCGGCGTCGTCGGCGCATCGGAAACCGCCCGCGCCACGCCCGACGGCTATGCGCTGGGCATCGCCACCGTGTCCACCACGGCGGCCAACCCGGCCATCAACCCCAAGGTGCCGTACAACCCGCTGACCGACTTCTCGCCGATCATCAACATCGCGGCCACGCCCAACATCATCGCGGTGAACCCGAGCTTTCCGGCCAAGGACTACAAGAGCTTTGTGGCCGAGATCAAGAAGGTGCCGGGCAAGTATTCGTATTCGTCCTCGGGCACGGGCGGCATCGGCCACCTGCAGATGGAGCTCTACAAGAGCCTGACCGAGACCTTCGTCACCCACATCCCCTACCGCGGCGCAGGCCCGGCCCTGAACGACACGGTGGCTGGCCAGGTGCCGATGATCTTCGATAACCTGCCCTCGGCGCTGCCCTTCATCAAGGAGGGCCGGCTGGTGCCCATCGTGGTCGCCGCGCCCCAGCGCGTGGCTGCCTTGCCCAACGTGCCCACCTTCAAGGAAGTGGGCCTCGAGCCGGTGAACCGCATGGCCTACTACGGCATCCTGGGCCCCAAGAACCTGCCCAAGGAGGTGGTGGACCGGATCAATGCCGGCGTGCGCAAGGTGCTGGAGGACCCGGCTGTGCGCAAGCGCATTGAAGACACCGGCTCCATCATCGTGGGCAACACGCCCGAGCAGTTCGCCGACCAGATCAAGGCCGAGTACGCGGTGTATAAGCAGGTCGTGCAAAAGCAGAAGCTGACGCTGGACTGAACCCCGGCTCCGGACGTGTGCCGCTCGCCGTGGCGCAGTGGCGTGTCACCGGGTTTTTCAGGCCGCCTTCGGGCGGCTTTTTCGTGGGGGACGGCCTCCGGCTTCGCGCCACGGCGGCGCGGGCTGAAGCGACACTCGGCGCGGGGCTCAAGGGATCGCCGCGGCGCCGCGCTTCATTTCGCTGACTGGTGATCCCGCCTAGTGCTCCTCGGCCGGCGTGCCGGGCGCGGCCTTCGTGCGCAGCACCGTCGCCGCTATGCCGCTGGCGATGATCAGTGCCATGCCCGCCCAGCCGATCAGCGGGATGGCGTCTCCGAAAAGCACCACGCTGTAGATGGCCGCAAATACAATGCCCGAATACTGCAGGTTGGCCACCACCAGGGTGCCGCGATGCGAACCCGCACGCGAATAGGCGCGCGTCATGCACAGCTGGCCGCCGGCCGCCAGCAGGCCGATGGGCAGCAGCCACAGCGAGTGCCAGCCGGGCCAGTCAGACAGACCCGCCAAGGGAATGGCCAGCGCGCCGGCCACCGCCGAGCCGACGGCAAAGTAGAAGACGGTTCGGGTTTCGGGCTCGTTCAGGCGTGAGAGGGCCACCACCTGCATGTAGGCGAAGGCGGCGCTCATGCCCGAGATCAGCCCCACCATGCCGGCGAAGCCCTGGTTGTCGCCGATGCTGGGCCGCAGCATCATGATCACGCCCGCGAAGCCGGCCAGCACGGTCAGCAGCAGCGGCGCCTGTAGCGGCGGACGGGGCTGCGCGCCCGAGGGGCGCCAGGTCAGCAGCGTGCCGCCGATCAGGAAGGCGGCCACCCACACGCTGCTCATGTAGTTGAGCGTCATGGCCGTGGCCAGCGGCAGGTGGGCGATGGCGTAGAACCACGCGCCCAGCGACACCACGCCGATGGTGCTGCGCCAGGCATGCATGCCCGGGTAGCGTGTGGCCAGCGAGATGCCCTGCGAACGCGCCAGCGCCCAGAGAATGACCATGCCGATCAGGCCTCGGTAGCAGACCAGTTCGGCGGGGTTGAAGTAGGCTGATGCGACCTTGATGCATACGCCCATGCTGGCGAAGAGGAAGGCGGCCAGAACCATCCAGAGGGCTTGCATGCGGGGTGTCCTGAAACGGTGGGTGAGTCTGTCTGGAAATGAAAAAGGCTGCCAGCGTTCCCGGTGGGGACGCTGGCAGCCTGCCGTGCCTTACGTGGAGCAGTGGCTCATCGGAGCGTCATCGCTGTTCGATGCCCTCGCCCATCTGGGCCCGGTACCACTCGTGGAAGTGCTGCATGCCGTCTTCCATCGGGCTCTGGTAGGGGCCGACCTCGTTGTCGCCCCGGTCGAACAGCGCCTTGCGGCCGGCGTCCATGCGCTCGCCGATCTCGTCGTCCTCGACGCAGGTCTCCATGTAGGCCGCCTGGTGCGCCTCGACGAACTCGCGCTCGAAGGCGGCGATCTCCTCGGGGTAGTAGAACTCGACGAGGTTGACCGTCTTGTGCGGGGAGACCGGGTGCAGGGTCGACAC
>JBHIWE010000027.1:0-27153 GCA_041987645.1 Acidovorax sp.
CTGAGCGCGACCTGCACGTTCGTTCCGGCAGTAGCGGGCGCCGCCCCCATTGCCCTCACCCCGCGCACGGGCTGGCCGCACGAGGCAGCAGCGCGGGTTGCCGCCCAGCCGCGCCGGCTCGCTCAGAGCCGGTTCAGGCGCCGCGCATTCGCCACGGCCTTGGCCCGCACCGGCGCGAGCCCCTTGCCCATCACCCCCATGGCGGCGGACTGCCACTGCGAGGCCAGCGCCTGCTGGCCGGTCCAGCTGCTCTTGCTGCCCCAGGGTGTGAACCAGGCCCGCATCATCGCCAACCCCAGTGCGGGCCCCGACAGCATGGACTGCGTGACCATGGCCATCCAGGCTTCGGCAAAGGCCGTCTGCTTTTCCGCCACCATGCGCGTGAACTCGCGCTGATCGCTTGCTGAAGGCTGCGCTCCGGCAGCCGCCATGCGCTTGAGGCGGTGTGCGATCACCTGCGGAGCGGCGACCGACAGCTCGGCCCCCTGACGCCAGAGCTTGGCGGCTTGCTGTTGGTTTCTGGGGGACATGGTGCGCTCCTGGCCCCATGGCGGGGCGGCATTCGGACAAGGGGAAGGGTGAGAGAAGACTCCTCCCCATGGTGCTCCGCCAGGTGTACCGCGTACGTAGTCTGGGGCCGCTTGTTTTCTTGTTAGAAATAATTCCCATTACATCTACACCCGCATGCCGACGGGCGCAGGCCATCTGCACGCTGCGGCCATTGCCAATGCGGCGCTGGGTGCTCGCACGGTGCGTGCTGTGTGGCCGTTCGCGTCCCCGCCACCACGCCCCGCACGCGTTCGCGTGCTCCTTTCCATCCGCTATTCCAAGGGCCCGCTTCCATGCATCGCCTCACCCCTCTCGCTGCCGCCGCGCTGGTCGCCAGCCTGCCCCTGCACGCCCAGACCACCGCCACGTCCGCCCCCACCGAAATGCCCACCGTGAACGTGAGCGCCAGCGCCGACGCATCAGCCCAGGGCCTTTCGCCGGCCTATGCCGGCGGGCAGGTGGCACGCGGCGGCCGGGCCGGCGTCCTGGGCACCCGCGACAACATGGACACGCCGTTCTCCATCACCAGCTACACCAACGAGCTGATCCAGGACCGGCAGGCCCGCAGCGTGGGCGATGTGCTGCAGAACGAGCCCACGGTGCGCGTGGCCAAGTGGGCGTTTCCACCGACATCGCGCGGCGCTTCGGCCCCGACGGCAGCGCCGGCATCCGGCTCAACGCGGCCTACCGCGGCGGCGACACCGCCGTCGATGACGAGAACGCCAAGCTCGGCCTGTTCGCCCTGGGCCTGGACTGGCGCAGCCGCGACGTGCGCCTCTCGGCCGACATCGGCTGGCAGGACAACCAGCTCAAGCGCACCCGCACCAACGTGACCTCGGCCAACGGCATTCCGGCCGCGCCCGATGCCTCGTCCAACTGGGCGCAGCCCTGGTCGTACTCCAACGAGCGCGACCTCTTCGGCACCCTGCGCGGGGAATGGGACATCACCGGCGACGTGACCGCTTGGGCCGCCTACGGCTTGCGGCGCAGCAAGGAGGCCAACTCGCTGGCCAACATCACCGTGAACAACGCCGCCACCGGCGTCGCCACCACCAGCCGCTTCGACAACGCCCGCAAGGACCAGGTGGACACGGGCGAACTCGGCCTGCGCGGCAAGCTGCGCACCGGCAGCGTGGGCCATGAATGGGTCGCCAGCTATTCCGCCTTCCGCCTCAAGAAGGACAACGCTTATGCGCTCAGCAGCGGCTTCACCCTGAACACCAGCCTCTACAACCCCACGAGCTACGCGCAGACGCCGCTCACCTTCCTGGGCAACGACCTGGCCAACCCCGCCTACAACGGCGGCACCAGGCTGCGCAGCCTCGCACTGGGCGACACGCTGTCGCTGCTGGACGGCCGGACGCTGCTCACCATCGGCGCACGCCACCAGACCATCGAGACCGAATCCGTCACCTACCGCACGGTGTTCAACGGCGCCGTGACGGGCGCCGGCGGCGACAGCACGGTTTACGAGAAAAGCCGGACCAGCCCGGTGCTCGGCGTGGTGTTCAAGGCCACGCCACAGTGGTCGGTGTACGGCAACTATATCGAGGGGCTGGTGGCGGGCGACACCGCGCCCGCCACCTCCAGCGGCGTGGCCGTGTCCAACGCGGGCGAGCAGCTGTCGCCCTACGTCTCCAAGCAGAAGGAAATCGGCGTGAAGTTCGACGGCGGCCGCCTGGGCGGCAGCGTGGCCGTGTTCTCGACCACCAAGCCGCGTTCGCTGATGGTGGGCTCGCGCTTCACCTCGGAGGGCGAGGACCGCCACCAGGGCGTCGAAGCCACCCTCTTCGGCGAGGCCACGCGCGGCCTGCGCCTGCTGGGCGGCGCGACCTGGCTGGATGCCCAGCAGCGCCGCACCGGTAGCGCCACCGCCGACGGGCAGCGCGTGATCGGCGTGCCGCGCTTTCAGGCCACGGCCGGCGCGGAATGGGACGTGCCCGGCGTGCGGGGGCTGGCCGTGGACGGCCGCCTCGTGCATACCGGCGCCAGCTACGCCAACGCCACCAACACCCTGCGCGTGAGCGGATGGACCCGGCTGGACCTGGGCATGCGCTACCTGACGAGTGGAACGGCCGGGCCCTCACCCTGCGCGCCCGTGTGGACAACGTGGCCAACCGCAACGACTGGGCTTCCGTCGGCGGCTATCCAGGCTCCGGCTACCTGGTGCTGGGCGCGCCGCGCACCTTGGTGGTCAGCGCCAGCGTCGATTTCTGACGCGGCCCCACAGACAAGGTCCACGCCAAAGCAAAACGCCCGGCTAGGCCGGGCGTTTTGCTTGCATCGAGCGTTCGAGCGCGGTGCTGCGCTCAGGCATCCATCTGCTGCAGCCGCAGCAGCTTGCGGCGCCCCAGATGCTTGAGCACGCGCGGCACGATCAACACCGCCAGCACGATCACCAGCAGCGTCAGCGACATGGGCCGCTGCAGGAACACCAGCCAGCTGCCTTCGCCGATGGAGATGGCGTTGCGCATCTGCGCTTCGGCCAGCGGGCCCAGGATCATGCCCACCACCACCGGCGCGGTCGGGAAGTCGAAGCGCCGCATCAGCACGCCCAGCAGGCCGATGCCGTAGAGCAGGAACAGGTCGAACGCGCTCTGGCGCATGCCGTAGGCGCCCACCGTGGCGAAGATCAGGATGCCCGCGTAGAGCTGCGGCTTGGGCACCTTCAGCAGCTTGACCCACAGGCCCACCATGGGCAGGTTCAGCACCAGCAGCATGATGTTGCCGATGTAGAGCGAGGCGATCAACGCCCACACCAGCGTGGCCGACGTGGTGAAGAGCTGCGGACCGGGGTTGATGCCGTAATTCTGGAATGCGCCCAGCAGCACGGCCGTGGTGTTCGACGTGGGAATGCCCAGCGTCAGCAGCGGGATCAGCGCGGCCGTCACCGTGGCGTTGTTGGCGGCCTCGGGGCCCGCCACGCCTTCGATGGCCCCCTGGGTCCCGAACTCGGCCCGGTCTTCGGGTTTGGCCAGCTTCTTCTCGGTGGCGTAGCTCAGGAAGGTCGGGATCTCCGTGCCGCCGGCCGGGATGCAGCCGAAGGGCGTACCGATCAGCGTGCCGCGGATCCACGCGGGCACCGAGCGCTTCCAGTCGCGCTTGGTCATATGAACGCGCCCCATGCGGTTCTGCGTATCGACCACGCGGCCTTCGTAGAGGGCGGCGTAGAGCACTTCGGCCACGGCGAAGAGGCCCACGGCCACCAGCACGATGTCGATGCCGTCCAGCAGCTCCGGCTGGCCCAGGGTGTAGCGGGCGGCGCCGGAGATCTGGTCCATGCCGATGCAGCCCAGCGCCAGGCCCACGAACAGCGCCGTCATGCCGCGCACCGTGCTCTTGCCCAGCACCGCGCTCACGGTGGTGAAGGCCAGCACCATCAGCATGAAGTATTCGGGCGGGCCGAGCTTGACCGCGAAGTCGGCCACATAGGGCGCGAACAACGTCACCACCACGGTGGCGATGGTCCCGGCGAGGAACGAGCCGATGGCCGCCGTGGCCAGCGCCGCGCCGGCGCGGCCGCTCTTGGCCATCTTGTTGCCCTCCATGGCCGTGACCATGCTGGCCGTTTCGCCCGGCGTGTTCAGCAGGATGGAGGTGGTCGAGCCGCCATACATGGCACCGTAGTAGATGCCCGCGAAGAAGATCATGGAGGCCGTGACCTCCACCTTGGCCGTGATGGGCAGCAGCATGGCCACGGCTACGGCCGGGCCGATGCCGGGCAGCACGCCCACCGCCGTGCCCAGGGCACAGCCCACCAGGGCCCACAGCAGATTGACCGGCGTGGCGGCGGTGGCAAAGCCCGCCAGCAGTGCGTCGAAGATTTCCATCACAGCCACCCCGTGTTCGTCAGGCCCGGCAGGTTGATCGCCAGGAATTGCGTGAAGGCCCAGAAGACGGGCGCCGAGATGAGCAGGCCCGTGAACGCGTCCACGCCCCAGGTGCGCAGGCTGGCGGCAGCCGGCTGGCCCGCAGCCCGGCGCAGGCCCTGTACTGCGAGCAGGTAGCAGAGCGTGCAGCTCAGGATGAAGCCCACGGTGGTGATGAGCGCCGCGTTCAGCAGCAGGCCGGCCGACACCCAGGCGAAGGCGCCCTTGTCGGCCCGGGCCGCGCCGCCGCCGGCATCCAGCTCGCGAAAGCCACCAGAGAGCGACTCCCACACCAGGAAGGCGCCGCAGAGAGCCAGCACTCCCGACACCAGCCCCGGCAGAAAGTTGGGGCCTACGCCGCCATAGCCCGCATTGGCGGGGATGGCGAGCGCGCCCCAGGCCAGCGCGGCAGCGACCACCAGCACGCCAACGCCCACCAGCAACTGGGCACGCGTGGCGGGCACGTTGCCAGAGCCGGGCTCGGGCGGCGCATCGCCGGGTGAGGCGGCGGAAATCGAGTGTTCAGTCATGGGAAACCACCCAGGGAAAATTCAACAATGGCAAACGAAGAGGCGAAAGAAAAGCGCACCCGCCACCGGGGCGAATGCGCTCATCTTCGGCAGGGCCGGAGCCGCGTCAGGTCAGATCATGCCGGCCTTGACCATGGTGGCGCGCAGGCTGGCGAACTCCGAATCGACGAAAGAGCCGAACTCGTCGCCCGGCAGCCAGGCGGGGGTCCAGTCGTTCTTCTGCATCGACTCCGCCCAGCTCTTGCTCTTGACCGCCTGGGCCACCATGTCGATCAACGCCTTGCGCTGCACCGGGGTGATGCCCGGGGCGCCATAAACGCCGCGCCAGTTGCCGATCTCCACGTTGATGCCCTGCTCCTTGAGGGTCGGCACGGCAGAGCCCTTGAGCCGCTGGCCGGAGGTGACGGCCACCGGCACCATCTTCTTGGTGTTGATGTATTCGGCCATTTCGCTGTAGCCACCGCCACCGATGGTCACGTTGCCGCCCAGGATGGCCGCGATCGCCTCGCCGCCCCCACGGAAGGCCACGTAGTTGATCTTGGCCGGGTCCACGCCCACCTCGCGGGCAATCATGGCCGCCGCGATGTGCTCGGTGGAGCCGCGCGAGCCACCACCCCATTTCACGCTGCCCGGGTCTTTCTTGAGCTGCTCAATCACCTCGGCCATCGACTTGTAGGGCGAATTGGCAGGCAGCACGAAGACGTTGTATTCACTGGTCAGGCGCGCGATGGGCGTTGCCTGCGAGAGGTTGACCGGTGGCTTGCCGGTGATGATGCCGCCCAGCATCACGGCACCCATCACCATCAGCGCATTCGGGTCGCCCTTGGAGCCATTGACGAACTGGGCCAGGCCGATGGCGCCGGCCGCGCCGCCCTTGTTGTCGTAGGTGACGGACGAGGCCACGCCCGCGTCCTGCAGCGCCTTGCCCAGAGCCCGGCCCGTGGTGTCCCAGCCGCCGCCCGGGTTGGCGGGCAGCATCATCTTGACAGCGGTTGAGGCGTGGGCCGACAAGGGCAGCGCGCCGGTGGCGGCCAGGGCGGCCAATGACTTGAGGAAGGTATCGCGGCGCATGGCATGTCTCCTTGGAAGATGGGGGGCTTCCGGCAGGCTGCGGCGGCCCTGCCGAAACTCGTTCTTGTGGCGGCGATGATGCGCGCCCATCCTGTCAAATGGCTGTCCGCAGACTCAGGGAAAACACCTGGGCGAACGCCCTGCACAGGCGGTGCTAAGGTCCGGCCCATGCAATTGCTCCTCGTGGAAGACGACGCCGCCATGCAGGCCACGCTACAGCGCTCGCTGGCGCGGCGCGGCATGGAAGTGACCGCTCTGGCCGACGGCCGCGCCGCCCTGGCGCAGTGGATCGCCCGCCCACCCGATGCCATCGTGCTCGACCTGAGCCTGCCCGGCCTGGACGGCCTGCAGGTGCTGCAGCAGGCGCGCGCACACGGTCTGCGCACGCCCGTGCTGCTGCTTACGGCCCGTGGCACCGTGGGCGACCGGGTGCTGGGCCTGAACGCGGGCGCGGACGACTACCTGCCCAAGCCCTTCGATCTGGACGAACTGGAGGCGCGCCTGCGCGCACTGGTACGCCGCAGCGGTGATGCCCCCGAAGCACGATCGGGCCCCAGCGCAGTCGTTCTGGGCGCCATACGCTATGAAAAAGAGAGCGGTGCGATCTATCTGAATGGGGAAGTAATGGAATTCACCCCGCGCGAACTGGCGTTGATGCGCGCCCTGCTCGCCCAGCCGGGTCACGCCGTCACCAAGGAACGGCTGTACGAGCTGGTGTTCCCGGGACAGCTCGACGTGCAGTACGAGGCCATCGAAGTCGTCGTCTATCGCCTGCGCAAGAAGCTCGCAGGCACCGGCCTCACGCTGATGACGCTGCGCGGCCTGGGCTACCTGCTGAAGGCCGACGCTTGAGACGCCAGGCGATGCGCCGCGCGGAGCCGACGCTCTCCCTGCGCCAGCAGCTGCTGGTGGGCATCCTGGTGCCTGTGTTCGCCTTCATCGTCTTCAACACGCTGAGTCTCTACCGCGAGACCTTGCAGTCGCTGCACACCGCCTACGACCGCACGTTGCTCGCCTCGGCCAAGAGCATCAGCGAGCAGCTGGACGTGGTCGGCTACGACGATGCCGCCAGGCTGCACGCCATCGTGCCCTATTCGGCGCTGGAAGCCTTCGAGGCGGACAACCAAAGCCGCATGTTCTACCGCGTCTCCAACCTGCACGGCGAACTGGTCTCTGGCTTCGCCGAGCTGCCCGTATGGCGCGGCACCATCCCGAAGCGGCCACCCTATGCCGCTCTGGTCGATTTCTACAACGACGAATTCCGCGGCCAGTCCGTGCGCGTGGCCGTGCTGCTGCAGCCCGTTTCATCGGCGCACGGCCGCGGCATGGCGGTGATCCAGGTAGCCGAAACGCTGGAGCTGCGACACACCCTGGCGCTGCAGATGCTCTGGAACACCTTGGCGCGGCAGGCCCTGCTGGTGGCCGCCATCGCGCTCGTGGTGGTGCTGGTGGTACAGCGTGCCACCCGGCCTGTACGCCAGCTCAGCGCCAACCTGCAGGACCGGGCCGAGGACGATCTGAGCCTCATCGCCGCCCCTTCCGCGCCGCGCGAGCTGCAGCCCCTGATCGACGCCACCAACGGCGTGATGCAGCGACTGGACTATCTGCTGGAACACCAGAAACGTTTCGTGCGCGACGCCGCGCACCAGCTGCGCACGCCGCTGGCCGTGCTCAAGACCCAGGTGCAGTCAGCCCTGCGCGGCGATGCACCGCCCGATCAAGCCCTGCGAGAGATCGGCGACACGGTGGACCGGGCCACCCAGCTGGCCAACCAGATGCTGGCGCTGGCCAAGGTGGAGCAGCTGCGCCATCAGGCCACGCCGCCGCTGACTCGGCTGGACACGGTGCTGCGCGAGGCGGCGCTCGACCTGTCCCCGCTGGTGGCGCAGCACGATCTGGACTTCGGCATCTACACCGACCCGGCCCCGCTGCGTGCCCATGCGTGGATGCTGCGCGAACTCGCGCGCAACCTGTTGCACAACGCCATCCGCCACGCGCCGGCCGGCAGCACGCTCAGCGTCGACCTGCGCAGCGATGGCCGGCATGCAGCGCTCACCATCGCCGACCAGGGCCCGGGCATCGATGCGGAACTGGCCACGCGGCTCTTTCAGCCCTTCTCCGCCGGCGACATCCGCACCGGCTCGGGCCTGGGCCTGGCCATCTGCCACGAGATCGTGCATGCGCTGGGCGGCACCATCGCGCTGGTCAACCGCGAGGCAGGCGGCCGCATCGCCGGGCTTGATGCCGTCGTTCGCCTGCCACTGGACCCGGCCGGCGCCTGAGCCCGGCACCGGCCTTGGGCACAATCGGAACGATGACAACCCCGACGAGCAAGACCCCTGTGGCAGCCATGCGCCTGGACAAATGGCTGTGGTGCGCGCGCTTTTACAAGACCCGTAGCCTCGCAACCGAAGAGATCGGAAAGGGCCGCGTCACGGTCAACGGGCAACAGGCCAAGGCCGCGCGCGACGTTCGCCCCGGCGACACCCTGGAGCTGCGCCAGGGCCCGGTCCAACGCACTGTGGTGATCCGCGCTCTGAGCGCCATGCGCGGGCCCGCGCCCGTAGCGCAGTTGCTGTTCGAGGAAACACCGGAGAGCATCGCCTCCCGCGCGGCAGCTGCCGAACTGCGCCGCCTCGCCCCCGAACCGGCCGCGAGCTTGCAGGAAGGCCGACCCACCAAGCGCGACCGCCGCAATATCGACCGGGCCGGCGACTGGGGCCAGCGCTGGAGCGCGTCGCTGGACGACTGAACGCCGCTGGCGCGGAGGTGGTGAATCAGGCCGCCAGCGGCTCCGGGAAATGCACCACCAGCGCTTCGCTCTCGCCGGCCAGCAGACTCAGGTACGAGGGTGCCAGCGGCTTTTCGCAAGGCTCTGCCCGGAAGCGGATCGCAATGTCCGCAGCGGCCGGCGAGAAGAACAGACAGACCTTGTCCGCCACCGGATCGCAACTGGAGAAAAGCGCCCTGCCCGACCCCGGCCGCGCCATCAGGAACTTGGCCATGAAGACTTGCTGGATCTGCCTCGCCGGCTCGAAAGCCTCGCGTTCACGACCCAGATCCAGACGATACCAATTGCTGCTCACTGAAGCCTCTCCCCGGACGAACCGGAAAATTGAGAATGGCACCATCCTAGAAAACCCTCGTGCCGCTGCGCGTTCCTCCCCGACGCACACGGGCGTAGGACGCACGCGCATCGCTGGCCTGCGCACCTGCCGATTTCCGCCTGGCGGCAGAGGCGACTGCGCCGCCCGGCGCCAGCGCACCGCCCATCCGCAGGTCGGCTGCACGGCCGCCCCCCTTTGCTTTACAAGCACATTCGACCCGCCTTGGCGGGTCTTTTTGGGGGCCGGGAAGATGGTGGGGCCATCGAGTCCGGCCATGGAACAGGGTCCGGGACAGGGATCGACTTCCGCCGGGCTGCACTTGAGCCGCGCGGCCCGGGCGCAGTGCCAAAATCCTGGCCTTTTAGCGCTACCACGCGCGCACACGTTGCGAGCTTTTTGCGCAGCAAATGCCTTGTTCGGCCTGCACAATGGACCGAACGCTCGCGAATGCCCCATGGAATTCACCCTTGATCTGCCGACCGTGCTGGTCGTCTACAACACCTCGCTATTTGCTGGCGCTCTCAGCATCTTCCAGATTCGCCTGCATTCCTGCCGCCCCCGTGGCCTGGCCTGCCTGGGCGCCGCGTACCTGATGCAGGCATGCGGCTCCGGCCTCGCCTGGCGGGGCGAGGTCGCCGCCCTTCCCGCGTGGCTCTGGACGCACGGCAGCCTGGCACTCGGCACCTTCGGCTACGCGCTCTTCTGGGCCGGCATACGGAGCTTCAGCGGCCGCCGCCGCGTTCCCTGGGCAGCGTTGCTGATGCTGCCGGCGGCCTGCACCGTGCTGGGTCTGATCACGGGGTTCCCCGCGCACAACCTCGCGCGTGCCGGCACGTTCCACGCCGCAGCCGCACTGGCGCTCGCGTTGAGCTGCTATGAGATTTTGCGGGAGGCCCCCGCGGAACCGCTGCCCTCGCGCTGGCCGCTGGCCCTGCTCGTGGCGCTGAGCGGCACCATCTACCTGCTGCGGCTGGGCTCCATCGTGACCGACTCGGCCGGCGGCCCGAGCAGCTTCGCCTGGGCCTTCTACGTGCAGATCTTCTGCCACTTCGGCATCGCGCTGATGGCGGCGACGCTCTCCAACGAGCGGGCGCAGATCCGTCTGGCACAGGCCGCCCACACCGACCCCATGACAGGCGTCGGCAACCGTCGCTGGCTGGACTCGCGCCTGCCCGCCCACCTGCCGGCCCAAAGCGCCATCGCGCAGCTGGACCTGGACCATTTCAAGCGCATCAACGACGAATTCGGGCACTCGGCCGGAGATGCGGTGCTGACCGAGTTCGCGCACTGCGTGCAGAGCCTGTTACGAGCGTCGGACCTGTTCGCGCGCACCGGGGGCGAGGAGTTCGTGATCTACCTGCCGGCTGTCACGCGCGCCGAAGCGTGGTCGATCGCGCAACGGCTGCGCACCAGCGTGGAGGCGCTAAGGGTGCAGGTCGATGACGGCAGGACCATTCCCATCACCGTGAGCATCGGCCTGGCGTGGACGGCCTCGTCCGCCTATTCGCCGCAGGAATGCCTGAAACGGGCGGACCTGGCCTTGTACGAGGCCAAGCGCGCCGGCCGCAACCAGGTGCGCGCCGCCGACCAGTGACGGGCGCCCGGCCCGAGTCGTCAACTCAGGCCCCGCTGCCCGCCACCTTCATGCGGTTGACGAGGATCGAGCCCACGGTCTTGGCGCCGTAGTTGTACGCATCGGCGCCCACCGCCTGGATGCCCTTGAGCATGTCCTTGAGGTTGCCGGCGATGGTGATCTCCTGCACCGGGAAGGCGATCTCGCCGTTCTCCACCCAGAAGCCGCTGGCGCCGCGCGAATAGTCGCCGGTGACGTAGTTCACGCCCTGGCCCATCAGCTCAATGACGAAAAGCCCCGTGCCCAGCTTCTTGAGCATCGCATCCAGGTCGTCGCCCGGCCGCGTATGGCGCGAGGTGAGCGTGAGGTTGTGCGAGCCGCCGGCGTTCCCGGTGGTCTTCATGCCCAGCTTGCGCGCCGAATAGGTGGAGAGGAAGTAACCCTCCACGCGGCCCGCATCCACCACCTTGCGGGCCGACACGCGCACGCCTTCCTCGTCGAAGGGCGAACTGCCCTTGCCGCCGAGCACGAAGGGGTCTTCGATCAGGTCGATGTGCGCCGGCAGCACGCGCTTGCCCAGCGAGTCGAGCAGGAAGGAGCTCTTGCGGTAGAGCGAGCCGCCGCTCACGGCCTGCACGAAGCTGCCCAACAGGCCCGCGGCCAGAGGCGATTCGAACAGCACCGGGCACTGGGTGGTGGGGATCTTGCGGCTACCCAGGCGGCTCAGGGCGCGCTCGGCGGCATAGCGGCCGATCAGCGCCGGGGCCGACAGGTCGGCCGCGTTGCGCATGGAGCAATACCAGGCGTCGCGCTGCATCTCGGCATGGCGTCCGGGCAGCGAGGCGATGGGCGCCACCGACATGCTGTGGCGCGAGCTCGCATAGCCGCCGCGAAAGCCGCGCGTGTGGGCGCTGAAGAAGTGGCTCTGCTGGGCCGACACGCCCGCGCCTTCGCTGTTGGTGATGCGCTTGTGCGTGTCCAAGGCAGCGGCCTCGCACTCCAGTGCCAGGCGGGCCGCCTCTTCGCTGGTGATGGCCCAGGGGTGGAAGAGCTGCAGGTCGCGATGCGTGTCGGCCGGCGCAATGTCAGCCGCATCGGGCAGGCCTGCGACCGGGTCTTCGGCGGTGAAGCGGGCAATGTCGTAGGCCGCCTGCACGGTGCGTTCGATGGCCGCGAGGGAGAAGTCCGACGTGCTGGCATTGCCGCGCCGGTTGCCCACATAGACGGTCACGCCCAGCGACTTGTCTCGGTTGCGCTCCACGTTCTCCAGCTCGCCCTTGCGCACGCTGACCGACAGGCCGCAGCCTTCGGACGCCTCGGCGCCCGCATCGGTGGCGCCCAGCTTGCGGGCATGGCCCAGGGCGTGGTCCACCAGGCCTTCGAAGAAGTCGCGGGTGTAGCTGAAGCCGCTCTCGGCGGCAGAAGGAGCGGAAGCCTTGCGGGCGCCTGCGGCGGTGCGGGAGCGGGGTGTATTCATATCGGCGGCTATGATACTTGCCGCTTCCCGGCGCCATGGAGCCGGGTCTTTTCTCCGGACACCCCGCGTGTCCCGCCCCCGAGTTTTTACCCGACCATGTCACGCAAACCCACCAAAGGCTACTTCGTGCGAGGCCAGTTCGTTGCCGCAGGCAGCGAACTCGACATCGCCCTGAAGGCCGAACTCAAAGGCACGACCGAGTCGAGCCGCACCGATATGAAGCGCGAAAGCGATGCGCTGCAGAACCTCGGCCGCGACCTGCTCACGCTGCGCGCCGACCTGCTCGAGCGCCTGCAGCTGCCCGAAAAGCTCGTCGATGCGCTCGAAGAAGCCAAGCGCATCACCAACTTCGAGGGCAAGCGCCGGCAGATGCAGTACGTCGGCAAGCTCATGCGCAAGCTCGACGAAGCCACCGTGCAGGCCGCGCAGGACGCGCTGGAAGAGCAGCACAGTGGCTCGGCCGCCGAAAAGCTGGCGCTGCACCAGGCCGAGCAGTGGCGCGAGCGGCTGATCGCCGACGACGATGCGCTGGCCCAGTGGCTGGAGCAGTTCCCGCGCACCGACACGCAGCAGATCCGCGCCCTGATCCGCCAGGCCCGCAAGGACGCGCAGCCCGCCGGCAAGGAAGCCAACGTGCAGGTCTCCGAGGGCCTCGCGCCCCGCAAGGGCCGCGCCTACCGCGAGCTGTTCCAGCTGGTGCGCGAGCAGATGCAGGACGCCGGCGACGAAGGCCGTGCCGAAGGTGCCGAGCACGATGCCTGACGCCGCCGCCTCCCCCGCCCTGCCCGCGCCGGATGCGCGCTGCGACGCGCTGCGCATTGGCATCGTCTCCATCAGCGACCGCGCCAGCGCCGGCGTCTATGAAGACAAGGGCCTGCCCGCGCTGCAGGACTGGCTCGCGCGCGCCCTGCTCAACCCCATCGCCTTCGAGCCGCGCCTGATCGCCGACGACGAGGCCACCATTGGCCGCACGCTGATCGAGCTGGTGGACACCGCCGCCTGCGATCTGGTGCTGACCACCGGCGGCACCGGCCCCGCGCTGCGCGACGTGACCCCCGAGGCCACGCTGGCCGTGGGCCACAAGGAGATGCCGGGCTTCGGCGAGCAGATGCGCCAGATCAGCCTGCGCTTCGTGCCCACCGCCATCCTCTCGCGCCAGGTGGCCGTGGTGCGCGGCCGCGCGCTCATCATCAACCTGCCGGGCCAGCCCAAGGCCATCGCCGAAACGCTGGGCGGCCTCAAGGACGAGGGCGGCGCGCAGGTCGTGCCGGGCATCTTCGCGGCCGTGCCCTACTGCATCGACCTGATCGGCGGGCCCTACATGGAAACGCGCGACGCCTTCTGCAAGGCCTTCCGGCCCAAGCAGGCGCAGCGGCCTCCGCGCGACTGATCTCTCCCCAATAAAAAAGGCCCTGGCGCTTGATACGCCAGGGCCTTTTGCTATTTAAAACGTAGCAACCAACCGCCGGGGAGCCGCTCCAGGCGCTACTTGCCCACCAGCGCGTTCAGCCGCTCGGCCTCGAACTGCTCGCAGCGCGTGGCATCGCCCGGCACGCAGCCGCCGGCCTGGGGTGCGGTGCGGGCCAGCTTCTCGATGGCTTCCCAGAGCAGCGCGATCTGCCGCTCCTGCGAGGAGGCGTTGTCGATCAGGCCGCGCATGGCCTGCGAGAGCGGATCGTCTTCCTGCGTGATGCCGTAGGCGGTGAAGCGCTGCGCAGGCTGCGGCTCGGTCACGTCGGGGCTGGCGCCGGTCTTGGACGGGATGATGCGCGCCGGGATGCCCACCGCCGTCGCACCCGCCGGCACGGGCTTGATGACCACGGCGTTGCTGCCGATCTTGGCGCCGTCGCCCACCTCGAAGCCGCCCAGCACCTTGGCGCCGGCGCTCACGACCACGTCGCGGCCCAGCGTGGGGTGGCGCTTGGCGCCCTTGTAGAGCGAAGTGCCGCCCAGCGTCACGCCCTGGTAGATGGTGCAGCCGTCTCCGATCACCGCCGTCTCCCCCACCACCACGCCCATGGCATGGTCGAAGAACACGCGCTCGCCGATCACGGCGCCGGGGTGGATCTCGATGCCGGTGAGCCAGCGCGAGAAGTTGGAGATGAAGCGCCCGAGCCACTTGAGGCCGTGGTTCCAGCTCCAGTGCGCTGGCCGGTGCAGCCAGATGGCGTGCAGGCCCGGATAACACGTCACCACCTCCCACGTGCTGCGCGCGGCAGGATCGCGGTCGAGGATGCACTGGATATCGGAGCGGAGGCGGTCGAACATGGGGGACTCGGTTGTTCTTGAAATATGCAAATGCGCCGGCTGGCGCGCTGGCAGTCTATCGCTGCGCCCGTTCGGCCGTCTCCAGCATGGCCTTGGCGACACCGCGCAGGATGTGGATTTCCTCGGGCGTGAGCCGGGCACGATTGAAAAGCTGGTTGAGCCGGGGCATGAGCTTCTTGGGCGCGGCGGGGTCGAGAAAGCCGATGCCCTCGAGCGCCCGCTCCCAGTGTTCCAGCATGCCGGCCACCTGGCGCGCATCGGCGCGCGGCTGGGCCGGGCTCTCGCCGGCACCGTCCTGCCCCTGCAGCGGAAAGCCGCCCAGCGCCTGGCGCCAGTCGTAGGCCAGCACCTGCACCGCCGCACCCAGGTTGAGCGAGCCGAAGCCGGGGTTGGTGGGAATGGAGAGCGCGACGTGGCAGCGGTACACGTCTTCGTTGGCCATGCCGAAGCGTTCGCTGCCGAAGAGAAACGCCACGCCGGCCTCCCGCGCCGCGCCATCTTCATCACCGTTGGGGGCCTGTAGCGCCCTTTCCGCCTGGGCCTGGCGCTCTTCTTTCAGGAGCATCTCGAAGTGGGCGCGCGGCTGGCGCGTGGGCGGGCCGAAGTCGCGCGGCGTCATCGCCGTGGCGCACAGGTGGCTCATGCCGTCCAGCGCCTCGTCCAGCGTCTCGACGATGCGGGCCTTTTCCAGCACGTCCAGAGCGCCGCTGGCGCGCTGGATGGTTTCCTCGCGCCGCAGCACGTTGGCCCAGCGCGGCGCCACCAGCACCAGGTCGTCGAAACCCATGGTCTTCATGGCACGGGCGGTGGCGCCCACGTTGCCGGCATGGCTGGTCTGAATGAGGATGAAGCGGGTTTTCATGGGCGGATCGCACGGTGCAGCGGAACCCGTGATTGTCGCCGCCGGCAGCGGAAAAATGCGGCATGGGTAAAATGCAGGGTTTCGCGCTCGCCGGCATCGCCCGGCGTCTCCCTGGGGCCACCTGCCGGCCCCCAACGCCCGCTCCTCATCACAATCCAATGTCGTCCAATCTGCATCCCATGCTCAACGTGGCCATCAAGGCCGCACGCGCCGCCGGCGCCATCATCAACCGTGCCGCGCTCGACGTGGAATCGGTGCGTATTTCGCAAAAGCAGATCAACGACTTTGTGACCGAGGTGGACCACGCGAGCGAGAAGGCCATCATCGAAACCCTGCTGACGGCCTACCCGGGCCACGGCATCATGGCCGAGGAATCGGGCAGCCAGTACGGTGCCCGGGACTCCGAATTCGTCTGGATCATCGATCCGCTGGACGGCACCACCAACTTCATCCACGGCTTTCCCGTGTATTGCGTGAGCATCGCCCTGGCCGTGCGCGGCAAGATCGAGCAGGCGGTGATCTACGACCCGACGCGCAACGACCTGTTCACCGCCACCAAGGGCCGCGGCGCCTACATGAACGAGCGCCGCATCCGCGTCTCCAAGCGCACGCAGCTCAAGGAATCGCTGATCTCCACGGGCATCCCCTTCCGCCCCGGCGACAACTTCAAGAACTACCTGAACATCATGGCCGACGTGATGCAGCGCACCGCCGGCCTGCGCCGCCCGGGCGCCGCCGCGCTGGATCTGGCCTATGTGGCGGCCGGCTTCACCGAAGGCTTCTTCGAGACCGGGCTTTCGATCTGGGACGTCGCGGCCGGCTCGCTGCTGGTGACCGAGGCCGGCGGCCTGGTGGGCAACTTCACGGGCGAGGCCGACTTCCTGGAGCAGCGCGAATGCCTGGCCGGCGCACCGCGCATCTATGGCCAGCTGGTGCCGATCCTGAGCAAATACAGCAAGTTTGCCAGCGCCGGCGACAAGGCTTCCGTGCGCCAGGCGGCGGACAACCTGGATGTGGCCGTGCTGCCCCAGGACGACGCCGCAGACACTGACGCAGCCCCGGCTGCCGAGCGCCCGGCCCACGGCGAAGACCGCAGCGCAGCATCCGCCAACGGTCTGTTCTGAAGCCCCGTTCCGCGCCCGGCGGAACCGCTATCAAAAAAGGAGCTTCCAGCGCTCATAAGACAAGCGCTGGCAGCTTTTTTCATGCCTGAATGCCGCGGCGCCGACGACTTCTGACGGGCCCGGGTGGGAGCGGCTCACACAAGCCCGCGATAGCCCGGCGAAGCGGTTCTGACAAGTTGCACCATCGACGGCAGCACGCGCCGTAGGTCGTGCGACACGAGGCAGCAACAACGCCATGAGGGCTGCAGGGGCGGCGCTCAATCCGGATCGGGGTACTTCTGCGCGATCGCGCGGAAGTCGTCTGCGATATCGACGAAGGCATCCACCATATCGGGGTCGAAGTGCGTTCCCCGGCCCCTGATGATGGTGCCGCAGGCCTGTTCATGCGTGAAGGCCGCCTTGTACACACGCCGGCTGATGAGCGCGTCGTACACGTCGGCCACTGCCATCAGGCGGGCAGAGACTGGGATGTCGTCACCCGCCAGACCCAGGGGATAGCCGCTGCCGTCCCACTTCTCCTGGTGGCTGTAGGCGATTTCCTTGGACATGCTGAGGAAGGCCACCCGCATGCCCAGTCGCCGCTCGGCCTTTTCGATCGCATCGCGGCCCAGCGTGGTGTGGGTCTTCATGATCTCGAACTCTTCAGGCGTGAGCGGCCCGGGCTTGAGCAGGATGCTGTCTGGGATGCCGATCTTGCCGATGTCATGCAGCGGTGCAGACTTGTAGAGCAGGTCGATCGTGCGCTCGTTGAGCAGGTATTCAAACTTGGGATGGCGGCAGAGCCGCTCTGCAAGCACCTTGACGTAGAGCTGCGTGCGGCGGATGTGATTGCCTGTCTCGTTGTCGCGGGTTTCGGCGAGCGAGGTCATGGCCATGATGGTCACGTCCTGGATGGCCTGTACCTCCAGCGTGCGCAGGGCCACTTCGCGCTCCAGATAGGCGCTCTTGTCGCGCAGGAAGTCGGCCGTGGCCTTGAGCGCCAGATGGGTATGCACGCGCGCCAGCAGGATGGGCGGACTGATCGGCTTGGTGATGTAGTCCACCGCGCCCAAGGCCAGGCCGACCCGCTCGTCCTCTGAGTCGGAGCGCGCCGTGAGGAAGATGACGGGGATGTCGCGGGTGGCGGGGTCGGCCTTGAGCTGGCGGCAGACCTCGTGGCCGTCGATGCCAGGCATCATGATGTCCAGCAAGATGAGGTCGGGCGGTGCATCGCTGCGCGCGATCTTGAGCGCCTTCTCGCCGTTGTTGGCCACTCGCACGTGGTAGCGCCCCTGCAGCAGGTTGCCCATCAGCGTGAGGTTGTCCGGGGTGTCGTCCACCACCAGCACGGTGGCGCTCGGCTTGTCGGCCGGCCGGTCCTGGGGGCCCGGCATGAAGGACTGCGAGTCAAAGACCATGGTGGTTGTCCTGCCTGAATTCTGGATGGGTGGGGGCACGGCCGGGTTCCTGCTCAGAGCGGTCCCAGGCGGTCGAGCAATGCCAGTGCCTGCTCGAATTCGAAATCGCGGGTGACTCGCTCAAGGGTATCGAACTCGTCGCCCAGGCGCGCCTGCAGGACGGCCCGATGCCGCTGCAGGCAGTCCAGCGCGGCAGGGTCGTCGCGGCGCAGCAGCGCGGCCAGCGCACCTGCCGCCTGGTCTGGTGGCAAGGCATCCGGGCCCGGCGGCACGGCGGCCTCGTTCAGCGCTCGCGTGGCATCGATCCACTCTTGCAGGCCACGCAGCAACACGGACAGCGACAGCGCCATGGCGTCGCGCAGCGGCTCACGCAGCATGGCCGATTCGCCCGCGCGCAGGGACTGCTCCAGCGCCAGTGCCTGCTCCGCCAACCCGGCGGCGCCGATGTTGCCGGCCACCGAGCGCAGGGTGTGCATCAGCCGCTCCGCGCGCTGGGCATCACCCGTCTGCTCGGCCTCTTCCAGCGCCCGGTCGATGCCGCGCTGGCCTTGCACGAATCGGCGCAGCATGTCGGCGTAGAGCGCCGGTTTGCCGAGCGCCCGCTGCAGGCCGAGGGACACGTCGAGCCCCGCAATGCCGCGCGGCAGCACCACCGCAGGCAGGCGCGGCACCGCGGGCCCTGCCACAGCGGCGGCCGCCGCCAGCGTTGCCGTGCTGTCTGCGCCCTCCGGTCCCTGCGAAAGGCCCATGCCGGGAGCGTGCGGCTCCGCAGGGGGGCGTATCCAGCGTGCCAGGGCCGCCCAGAGCACCGCTGGCTCGATCGGCTTGGCCACGTGGTCATTCATGCCGGCGGCAAAGCAGCGCTCGCGATCCGCAGCCATGGCGTTGGCCGTCATGGCGATGATGGGCAGCGCAGCATGCCGGGGATCGGCACGCAACTGGCGGGTGGCTGTCTCGCCATCCATCACAGGCATCTGCATGTCCATGAGCACGGCGGCGTAAGCCTGGCGGCCGATGCATTCCAGCGCCACCTGCCCGTTCCCCGCCACGTCCACCTGCAGGCCGGCGTCTCGCAGCAGTTCGAGCGCCACCAGCTGGTTGAGTTCGTTGTCTTCCACCAGCAGCACCCGGGCACCGCGCAGCGACGCGGGCAGCTCATCGGGCTGCGGCGTCTGCAGCATCGGCGCGTGGCTGGGCAGCCAGCCGTGCTCCAGCGGCTGCATCAGCGTGTCATAGAGCAGTGACGCGCTGACCGGTTTGACCAGCACGGATTCGATTCCCTCCTTCTGCGCGGAACGGATCAATTCCTCGCGTCCGTAGGCGGTCACCATCAGCAGTTGCGGCACCTGGTCCAGTCCCAGAGAACGGATGCGGCGTGCCAGCTCGAGTCCATCCATGACAGGCATCTGCCAGTCCAGCAACAGCAGCCCGAAACCGTTTCCGTCGGTCTGCGCCTGCGTCAGCGTTTGCAGCGCCTGCTCCCCGGAATGCACCTGCGTGGCCTCGAAGCCCATGGTCTCCAGCATGTCGGCCAGCACGGCGGCGGCGGTCTCGTTGTCGTCCACCACGAGCACCCGCTGCGCGCGCAGGCCCGCTGCCGGCAGCTGGACCGGCTGGCGGGGCTGCATGCCGCGCTCCAGCGGCACCGTGACCCAAAACGACGAGCCCTTGCCCGGCGTGCTTTCCGCAGCTGCCTCACCGTCCATCAGTTCCGCCAGGCTCTTGCAGATGGCCAAGCCCAGCCCCGTGCCGCCGTAGCGGCGGGTGGTGGACACATCGGCCTGCTGGAAACTCTTGAACAGGCGCGCCATCTGCTCAGGGGCCACACCGATGCCGGTATCACGCACCTCGAAGCGCAGCAGCACGCGTGGGCCCGAGGACTCGACCAGGCGCACCAGCACGTGAATCTCGCCGCGCTCGGTGAACTTGACAGCGTTGTTGGCGAAGTTGATCAGGATCTGCCCCAGCCGCAGGGCGTCGCCAACGAGGTGCTGCGGTACGTCGGATGCCACGTCCAGCACCAGCTCCAACCCCTTGGCGGCGGCCTTGTAGCCCACCACGTCGGCCACGCCACCGAGCATGCGGTCCAGAACGAAGGGCTGACGCTCGACCTGCAGCTTGCCCGCCTCGATCTTGGAAAAGTCGAGAATGTCGTTGATCACGCCCAGCAGATGCTGGCCGGCCTGCTGGATCTTGGAGACATATCCCATCTGCCGAGCGCTCAGGCCGGACTTGAGCGCCAGATGCGACATGCCGATGATCGCGTTCATGGGCGTACGGATCTCATGGCTCATGTTGGCGAGGAAATTGGACTTCAGCGTCGCGGTTTCTTCCGCGAGTTCCTTGGCATGGCGCAATTCGATCTCCGCCTCCATGCGTTCGGAGATATCCACCAGGGTGCCGATGGTGCCGCCCGGCGAACCATCCGGCCGGTCGATTGCATGCAGCCAGAACAGGCTGCGATGCAGCTTGCCGTCGGCATGGCGCACATCCCGTTCCATGTGCAGCCACTTGCTGCCGGCCACCATTTCCTCCTCGTAGCGCTTGAGCAGCACGCGCTCCTCCTGCGGCAAATACGGCACATCCAGGACGGTCTTGCCGACAAGGTCCTCGCGCTGGATACCGAACGCCTCCTCGTAGGCGCGGTTGAAGCCCATGAAGCGGCCCTTTTCGTCCTTGTAGAAGATCGGCACGGGAATGGCTTCGATCAACGCCTGCTGGAAGGCGAGCTGTGAAGCGATCCGCGTCTGCAGGTCGCGCCGCTCGGTAACGTCCTCATGCAGTCCCACGATGGCGATGCGCTGCCCTTGCTCGTCAAACACCGGCAACAACGTGGCCTCGTCGTGAAACAGAGCGCCGTCCTTGCGGCGGTTGATGAAGTGGCCCTGCCATGAACGCCCGGCGGTGAGCTGGGCCCACATGTCCTTGAAGGTCTCGGTCGGCGTCTGGCCGCTGGCGACGATCGAGGGCTTCTTGCCGCGTACCTCCGAGCGCCGGTAGCCCGTCTTGCGCTCGTACTCTGCATTGACCCATTCGATGCGACCCTCGGCATCGGTGATGGTGACCGCCACGGGACTGCTCTCAAGAGCAGCTCCCAACACGCGGAACCGCTCGCGCGCCGCCCGCATGCGCCGCCGGTTGCCCACCATGTCCAGCACCATCGTCCCCAGCACGAGCAGGCCGAAGAACGCCGCGCCCCCGACCCAGAGCCGCTCGTCCAGCGGCATCAGAGCGCTTACATCGTCCAGCATGACCAGCTGCCAGGGCCCCTCGGGATCGTTCCAGTCAATGTTGCGCCTTGCGATGGCGTACGGCACGTCGTTGATGAGCGTCTGCCGGGCATCGGCGGTGAATGGCAGTTCGGAGCCGCCGCCCTTGTCAAACCGGTCGCCGAACTGCCGTAGCGCCCGCACCTGGTCGATGCGCTGCTGCGTGAGGGGCGAGGTCATGGCGTAAAGCCAGCGCGGATCGGAGGAAGCGAACACCACCCCCTGAGGGGACATCAGCAAGACGGGGTAGCCCAAGCGATCAAAGGTGCTCTCAAAGGACTCGAAGGCGGCCTTGAACAGCACCACACCGATGATCGCGCTCGCACTGGACTCCTTTTCATAGAGCGGCGCTGCGTAATACAGACCACGCTCGCCCGATGTGACCCCCACTGCGGCATAGACCGACACGGCCCCTTTGATGGCCTGCTGGAAGTAAGGCCGGAAAGACAGGTTCATGCCCACGGAGGACGGCCCGGCCGTGTCATGGGCCACCACGGTGCCGTCGGCCGAGAGCACATAGAGGCCACTGCCCAAAAACCGCTCACGCACCAGTGCCAGCCGCGACTGGGCGCGCGCCTGATCCGCCATGGGCTGCCCTCGGGCAAGGGCCTTCAAGTCGGGCTCGGCCAACCCCAGCAGCACGACGGCGCCCAGAATGGGGCCGCTGCTCGTGCGGTTGGTCAGCGCGTCTGCGGCTCTCTGGAGAGTCTCCGCGCTATCGTGCGCACGCTCGGCGATGCGCATCTTCAGCACCGCCTCGACCAGCAGCGCTGCACCAGCCAGTGCCACCAGCACCACCAACAGCGCCCCCTGCCATCTCCGCCACGGACGATCGAACCCACGGCCCAGGAGCGCTCCCGATGCGCCATCGACACGGCTCTTGCTCACGCCGCCCCTCCGAAGACGCCGCAGCGAGACCGGGAAGGGGAGGCATCGCAATGGCGGAATGAAGGCATCACTTTGAACGCAAGGGTACGGCAGGCCAAGGGGCTCACAACCAGGGGGGGACCGGGAAGCGAAAACGCAGCATCTCCTCGGAGTATGTCAAAACGTTACCCATGTGGGCCTATTTTTTGCCGCCCCTTGACAACATCCTGAGAATTGAAGCCGGCGTCCGACACGGCCACCCCAGCTTTGCGGCTAGCGTTGCCAACCTAACGCTCCATGTGCGCTTCATGTCCGTCATAGGCTCCGTCGGCCTGCGCGGCTCCTCTCTTCGCTCCATGCTCGAATCCCTGCAGCTTTCCCCCTGGCTCGCCACCGCCATCGCAGCCCTGATGGCCGCCTCTTTCGCCGCGCTCGGCCATCGCGTCGCCGCCATGGTGGCCCTGCGCGCCACGCGCCCCACGCCACTGCTCAACGCCGTCGTGCGGGCCTGCGTGCCGGTGATGCGGGTGCTGCTGCCCCTGATCGCGCTGCAGCTGGTGTGGCATGCGGCCAGCGACGAACAGCGCTACATCGCGGGCGTGCGCCATTTCAACGGCCTGCTGGTGATCGCCTGCGGAACCTGGCTGGCGATGCGCGCCATCCGCGGACTGGCGGCGGGCATCATCGCCCGGCACCCCGCCGACGTGGAAGACAACCTGCAGGCGCGGCGCATCGCCACGCAGGCGCGCGTGCTGGCGCGCACCGCCATGACGGGGATCTTCATGGCGGGGCTGGCGATGATGCTGATGACCTTTCCAGGCGCCCGCCAGGTGGGCGCCAGCCTGCTGGCATCGGCCGGCGTCGTGGGCTTGGTGGCCGGCATCGCGGCACGGCCGGTGTTCAGCAACCTCATTGCCGGCCTGCAGATCGCGCTGGCCCAGCCCATCCGCATTGACGACGTGCTGATCATCGAAGGCGAGTGGGGCCGCGTGGAGGAAATCACCGGCACCTACGTGGTTCTCCGGATCTGGGACGAGAGGCGGCTCATCATCCCGCTGCAGTGGTTCATCGAGCATCCCTTCCAGAACTGGACGCGCACCAGCTCCGAAATCCTGGGCACCGTGTTTCTCTACACCGACTACCGCATGCCGCTGGAGCCCCTGCGCGCCGAGCTCGACCGCGTTCTCGCCACCGCGCCCGAATGGGACCAACGCGTGAAGGTGCTGCAGCTGACCGATGTGACCGAGCGCACCATACAGATCCGCGTGCTGGTCTCAGCGCGCTCTTCAGGCCTGGCGTTCGACCTGCGCTGCCGTGTGCGCGAGGCGCTCATCACCTTCATCCAGCGCGAATACCCCGATTGCCTGCCTCAGGTGCGGGTACCTGTCGAAAGCGCCGCAGCGAATGCGGCACGGGAGCCGGCGCAGACCGCCGCCTCGCAGCTGCCCTGACACTGCCACCGCCCCCGCACGACAGCACGGGCGGCGGGCGCCTCAGGGCCAGCTGACCTGCGGAAGCGCCTCGATCTCGGGTCGGGCGAAAAGGTAGCCCTGGAAGATATTCACGCCCTGAGCCTGCAGCCATTGCAGCTCCGCCACGGTCTCCACGCCCTCGGCCAGCGCCTCGATGTCCAGTGCAAGGCACACGCCCAGGATGGCTTTCACGATCACCTGACGCACGGGGTCTGCGTCGACGCCCCGCACAAGTCCCATGTCGATCTTGATCTGGTCGGGCTGGAAATCGGCCAGCAGGCCGAGTCCGGCATAACCGGCCCCGAAGTCGTCAATGGCCGTGCGAAAGCCCCTGCGCTGGTAGGACTGCAGGATGCGCTTCAGGTGGGCCTTGTCCACCACATTCTCTTGCTCGGCCACCTCGAAGGCGATCCGCTCGATCGGAAAGCCACAGCGCTCTGCCGCCATCAGCGTCGCGCGGATGCAGGTCTCGGGCTGATAGACCGCGTTGGGCAGGAAGTTGATGTGCAGCATGCCCTCCAGCCCCAGACGGCTTGCCAGCTCCACCGCCTTGACGCGGCAGAGCTGGTCGAAGGCATAGCGGTTGTCCTGCGTCACGCGCTGCAGCACGCTGTAGGCGCCACTGCCGTCGGTGCCGCGCACCAGGGCCTCATAGGCCACCACCTTGCGTTCGCGCAGGTTCACGATGGGCTGGAATGCCATCGTGAAGGTGAAGTCCAGCGCAGCCGCATCACGACACAGGCCGCAGGGTGACGGGGTGGAACGGGCCGCGGCCCCAAACTCGGGCCGAAGAGGTAGGACGAGCGACATGTGCCAAAGGGTAACAAGACGCGTCGATTGTTTTTGAAGGACAAGACCTCGACCGAAGCGAGCGTGCGCATCGGCTCCTTCCCCGCCATCAGCGAAAATGCGCGGGTGTCCATTCCCCAGTCTTTCATCCAGGAGCTGCTCTCGCGCGTCGATGTGGTCGATGTCGTGGGCCGGTACGTGCCGCTCAAGAAGGCGGGGGCGAATTTCATGGGCCTGTGCCCCTTTCACGGCGAGAAGTCGCCTTCGTTCAGCGTCAGCCCATCCAAGCAGTTCTTCCACTGCTTCGGCTGCGGGAAAAACGGCAATGCCATCGGCTTCCTGATGGACCACGCCGGCATGGGCTTCGTGGAAGCCGTCCACGACCTCGCCCAGCAGACCGGCCTTCAAGTCCCCGATGACCACGTCTCCCCGCAGGAGCGCGAGCGCGCCGCCGCACAGCGGCAGAAGCAGTCGACGCTGACCGACGTGCTGGAGAAAGCCGGCGAATCCTGGCGCCGCCACCTGCGCGATTCGCCCCGGGCGATCGCCTATTTCAAGGGCCGGGGCGTGTCCGGGGCCGTGGCCAAGCGCTACGGCCTGGGCTATGCCCCCGAAGGCTGGCGGGGCCTGGCCAGCGTGTTCGCGCAATACGACGACCCGCTGCTGGAAGAAAGCGGGCTGGTCATCGTCAACGAGGAAGACGGCGGCAAGCGTTACGACCGCTTCCGCGACCGCGTGATGTTCCCCATCCGCAACGTCAAGGGCGAGTGCATCGGCTATGGCGGCCGGGTGCTGGGGGACGAAAAGCCCAAGTACCTCAACTCACCCGAAACGCCCGTGTTCCACAAGGGGCGCGAGCTCTACGGCCTTTACGAAGCCCGCACCGCGATCCGCGAGCACGGCTTCGCCCTGGTCACCGAAGGCTACATGGACGTGGTGGCGCTGGCCCAGCTGGGGTTTCCCAATGCCGTCGCCACTTTGGGCACGGCCTGCACGGCCGAGCACGTCCACAAGCTGTTCCGCTTCACCGACATGGTGGTGTTCAGTTTCGACGGCGACGCAGCCGGCCGCCGCGCCGCACGCAAGGCGCTGGACGGAGCCCTGCCCTATGCCAGCGATACGCGCAGCGTGAAATTCCTTTTTCTGCCGGCGGAGCACGATCCCGACAGCTTCATCCGCGAATACGGCACCGACGCCTTCGCGCGCCATGTGGGCGACGCCATGCCGCTGAGCCGCTTCCTGGTCGAATCCGCACGCGAGGGCTGCGACCTGGGTACGGCCGAAGGCCGCGCCCACATGCTGAGCAACGCCCGACCGCTGTGGTCCGCGCTGCCCGATGGCGCACTGAAACGCCAGCTGCTCTCGGAGCTGGGCGAGCTGGGGCAGCTGAACGCCAAGGACCTGGCCGAGCTCTGGCAGCAGACCGGCGCGCAGGATGCGTCACGCGGTGGCGCTAGCGGCGGCGCGGCACGGCCGGCGCAGGAAGAGTACGCCCCCTATGCCGACGAGCCGCCGTGGGGCCAAGGGTCCGCCGCCGATGGCGGTTGGCATCCGGGAGCCGAAGCTGGCGCAACGAGCTACCCGCGCAAACCCTTTAACAAGGGTGGCGACTGGAAGAAAGGCGACTGGAAAAGCCGCTGGAAGAAAGACGACCGCCCGGCCCAGCCGCCGCTGCCGCGCACCCCGCTCGCCAGCCGCGCGGACCACGCGGCGCGGCTGCTGCTCTCGCACATGGAGTTCATGGAGGAGCTGTCGCACGAAGACCATGCGACGCTCTGCGCCCAACCGGCGCCCCACGGCCCGCTCTTCACCTGGCTGGAAGGCCAACTGCACGAGCACGGCCCTCAGCCCTGGGCCCTGCTGCTCGAAAGCCTGCGCGGCCACGCCTGCGCCGCCACGGCCGAACGCGTGATGACAGGCTCGCACGCCCAGACCGAAGGCGACACGGCCGAACTGCGCGGCGAACTGCGTGGCCTGCTCGACCGCATGCTCATCGAAGACTTCATGCGGCAACAAAAGGAACTGGTCACGCGCATCACCCGCGAGCCGGACGCCCTGGCGCGCTACCAGGCGCTGGAGCTGCGCATCAAGGAACTGCGCGGCATCCCCCTGCGTGCCGCCTGACGCGCCTAGCGGACCTGCAGCTTTCATGCAACCCTTGAAATCGGCCGTGCCGGTATAATGTAGGGTTCACCGGCAAGAGCGACAGCAATACCTCCGGCCCCGGGGCAACCGTGACGAACGCGCACAACCGCCCCACCTGCCGCAAGGACTGCACACCAAATGTTCGCCCAGACATCTTGCCACCGAGAACCTTGAGCCCTCTTCACTGCCCTGAAGAGACTCATGGCGTTCTCCAGCCGCGCGGGCAGCGAGCCCGCGCCGTGCCACCCGCGCCGGGAAATAGTGGCGCTTGCGTTTTCTTTGTGTGTCCGTCTTTGATCCTTGAGGTTGTCCATGCCCGTTCAAAAGTCCGCGAAGTCGCCCAAGTCCGCCGCAGCACCCGCCGCCAAGGCCGTTTCAAAATCCGCTGCGCCAGCCTCCGCGAAAGCCGTGGCCGCTCCGTCCGCCGCCGGTGCCGCAGCCAACAAGACCAAGACCGTACCTGTGAAAAGTTCTGCCGAGCTCATCAAAGCTGCCGATGAATTGCTGAAGAAAAAGCCCGCCCGCGCCAAGGCGGCTCCTGCCGCCGCCGCAGGCGACGACGAGGCCGCGCCCAAGAAGCGCCCGGGCCGACCAGCCAAGGCCGCCGGCACTGCCGCCGCAGCCAAGACGCCGGCCAAGCGTGGCCGCAAGCCCAAGGCAGCAGCCGACTCCGACGTCGCGGACGATGCCGACCTTGTCGAACAGTTCGCGCTGCGCGAACGCCTGCAGGTCCTCGCCGACGGCGCGTTCCACTGCGTGGGCGAGCAGGGAGACCGTGGTCTGT
>JBHIWE010000028.1:0-27070 GCA_041987645.1 Acidovorax sp.
CACCCTGGAGCGGGTGATCCGCGGCCTGGACACCATTTCCGCCACGGGCAACATCCTGCGCGACTACCTGACCGACCTGTTCCCCATCATGGAACTGGGCACCAGCGCCAAGATGCTGTCCATCGTCCCGCTGATGGCCGGCGGCGGCATGTACGAAACCGGTGCCGGCGGCTCGGCCCCCAAGCACGTGCAGCAGTTGGTGGAAGAAAACCATCTGCGCTGGGACTCGCTGGGCGAATTCCTGGCGCTGGCCGTGAGCCTGGAAGATCTGGGAATCAAGGAAAACAACGCGCAGGCCAAGATCCTGGCCAAGACGCTGGACGCCGCCACCGGCAAACTGCTGGACAACAACAAGAACCCGAGCCCCAAGACGGGCCAGCTGGATAACCGCGGCAGCCAGTTCTATCTGGCCCTCTATTGGGCGCAGGAGCTGGCTGCCCAGACGGACGACAAGGCGCTGCAGGCGCGCTTCGCTCCCGTCGCCAAGGCTCTGGCGGACAACGAGCAGGCCATCGTGAGCGAACTGGCGGCGGTGCAGGGCAAGCCGGTGGACATCGGCGGCTACTACCAGGCCGACCCCGCCAAGCTGGAAGCCGTCATGCGTCCTAGCAAGACGCTGAACGACATCCTCGCTGCCGCTTGAGCCGTCGGCTGACGGCCGGGGCGCAGGCGTGCCGGGTTCGCCCGGCACCAGTGCCGCACCCCCTGTTCTCAGTGTAGAAAACCCGCTTCGGCGGGTTTTTTCTTGGGCGCGATGCATGCGATGGCCCCGGGCAGGCTCTGCACGCGCCGGCAGCGTTGCCGCTTTCAGCCTACACCGGGCCCGTGGGCGCACCCTGGAGAATCGCCGCCATGCTGAAAATTGGCCGCACTCTGGGGACTGTGATCCTCACCTTCGTCGTGACTGCGGCCCTGGGCCTGCTGGCGCTGAACTTCACCGCTGGCGAGAAGAAAGTGCAGCAGCAGCTGCCGCGCCTCTACGGCACTTCCAGCCCGCAGTTCGACCGGGCCATGGGCAACCTGCTCGGGCCGGGCGTCCTGGGCGGCAACGAGGTGACCGACCTGCAGAACGGCGACCAGATCTTCCCTGCGATGCTGGCCGCCATCCGTGCGGCGCAGCGCACCATCACCTTCGAAACCTACATCTACTGGTCAGGCGCCGTCGGCCAGCAGTTCGCCGATGCGCTGAGCGAGCGCGCCCGCGCCGGCGTGAAGGTGCATGTGCTCCTCGACTGGGTGGGCAGCGCAAAGATGGACGAAAGCTACCTGGACGAGATGCAGCGTGCGGGCGTGCAGATCGAGAAGTTCCACAAGCCGCACTGGTATAACCTCGCCCGCCTGAACAACCGCACGCACCGCAAGCTGCTGGTCGTGGATGGCAAAGTGGGGTTCACGGGCGGTGTCGGCATCGCGCCGCAATGGACCGGCCATGCCCAGGATCCGGAGCACTGGCGCGACACGCACTACCAGGTGCGCGGGCCTGCCGTGGCGCACATGCAGGCCACCTTCCTCGACAACTGGCTCAAGGTGACGGGCCGGGTGCTGCACGGCGACGACTACTTTCCCGCCCTGGCGCCGGTGGGGTCCCACCGGGCGCAGATGTTCTCCAGCTCCCCTTCGAGCGGCAGCGAGAGCATGCAGCTCATGTACCACATGGCGATCGCGGCGGCGGACCGCAGCATCGACCTGTCGGCCGCCTATTTCGTGCCGGACGAACTGACCCGCCGGCTGCTGGCCGATGCACTGGAGCGGGGGGTGCGCCTGCGCATCGTCACGCCGGGCGAACATACCGACACCGAGACGGTGAAGGCTGCCTCGCGCGGCACCTGGGGGCCGCTGCTCGCCGCAGGCGCGGAGATCTACGCCTACGGGCCCACCATGTACCACTGCAAGGTGATGATCGTGGACCAGCGCATGGTGTCGGTGGGATCGACGAATTTCGACAACCGCTCGTTCCGGCTGAATGACGAGGCGAACCTGAACGTCTATGACGAGGCCTTCGCGCAGCGCCAGACCGTGGTGTTCGAGCAGGACATCGCCCGGTCGCACCGGGTGACGCACCAGGAGTGGCTCGACCGGCCCTGGACGGAAAAGCTGAGCGAGCAGGTTGCGGGGCTGCTGGAATCGCAGCTTTGAGATGCGGCTCTGCCCGAAGCTCGCTCGCCGCAAGGTTGACGATGAATTAGCCTCGCAGCCCGCTATCCATCTTCGCCTATTGCTATTTATTTCGTAGCATCGGGTCGTGAGGCTGGCGTTGCCTGAGATACCTGCGGTGCGGTATGGATGAACGCCACCACATCCTCCAGCACCGGGGCGATCCAGTGCAGCGGCCAGGCGAAGGCGCCGACCAGAGTGGTGTGGCTGGCGCGGGAATACAGCTTCAGCGTGACCGGAACGCCGGCCGCTTCCAGCTTGCCTGCGATCTGGCGGGTGCTGCGTTCGGGGCTGACCAGCTTGTCCTCGGTGGCTGCGCCCAGGAAGGTGCGGGGAGCCCGGGCATTCGCGAAGTCGATGGGCTGGGTGTGAGGCGGGTAGTTCGGGTGGTAGAAGACGGCCTGCGCGTCGGGGTTGTCGGTGGGCAGGAAGTCGTAAGGCCCGGCCAGGCCGATCCAGCCGGCCAGCTCGCGGGGCTGATGGCCGGTGGGCTTCAGCCAGCGCCCGTCCAGCGCCACCATGGCCGCGTTGTAGCCGCCCGCGCTGTGGCCCATCACGAAGACGCGCCGTGGGTCGCCCCCGAGCCGGCCGGCGTTTTCAAGGCCCCAGGCTGCCGCCTGGGCGCTATCGACCAGGAAGTCGGGGTAGCGCACCTCGGGGTAGAGCCGGTAGTCGGCCACCAGCGTGAGAACGCCGCGCGACGCCAGGGCCTGGCCCACAAAGCGGTAGTC
Organism: Acidovorax sp.; assembly: GCA_041987645.1. GTDB lineage: Bacteria > Pseudomonadota > Gammaproteobacteria > Burkholderiales > Burkholderiaceae_C > Paracidovorax. The sequence goes on from JBHIWE010000028.1 coordinate 2,886, forward strand.
GCCGCGATCGCCGCTCGTCCAGGAACCTCCGTAGAAAAACACCACTACCGGCCAGCCCTGCGCGGGCGCGGTCGATGCGGGGCGGTACACGTCCAGCTGTTGTCTGGGCAAGCGGCCATAGGCCACCCCGGATTGCAGCGTGCTCCCGCCCGAGGGGCTGAGTGCGTTCAGCGTGCCGACGGCACTGCAACCGCCAAGGCAGGCCGCGAGGGCGAGCGTGCCGGCAAGATAGAGCGCAGAGCGCTTCCAGGAAGTTCGTCGGGGTGAGGTCAACAAGAAGGTCTCCGGTCAGTGCCTTGCCTCAAGGGTGGCTGCGGGGGCGGGCGTGGATATCTGCGACCGGAAGTGTCGCCGCGATGCCCGGGCCCGCGCGTCGGAGCGGATGCCGCGATTCGGCGGGGCACGCGCTCGTTCCGTACGGTCTGAACTTGCGGCGGCCGCAGGAATCGGAGGGGCTCCGTGCAGGCGCGGCGCCGTGGCATAGCGAAGACGCACCGCGATTGGAGTGGGCGCCGCACCGCACCCCCCGGCGTCATTGGCGAGCGGCCCGCTGCGGGTGCCGCCAGGGGATTCAGCGGGGGCGGGGGCGCTGACCGAGCGGCAAGAGCCGCATGTGGCGCCGGATCAGAGCCAGGGCGACCCGGTCGCCGGCACCGGCTGGACGGTGAATTGCGGCGAGCCGCCCAGCACGAAGCTGCCCAGCACCAGGCTCAGCAGCGCCATGAAGATGCTGGCCCAGAAGGCCGTCCAGAAGCCGTCGATGTGAAAGCCGCTGACCAGCTTGCCCACCAGCATCAGCACCAGCGCGTTGATGACCAGCAGGAACAGCCCGAAGGTCAGCAGCGTGAGCGGCAGCGTCAGCACCACCAGCAGCGGGCGCACCACGGCATTGGCCAGGCCCAGCAGGAGTGCCGCGACCACCAGTGCGCCGGTGCTGTCGAAGCGCAGCCCCTTGAAGACATGGCTGGCCACCCACAGCGCGAACGCGGTGATGGCCCAGTGGAGCAGGAAGGGGGTGAGATCGGCGAGCATGGCGAGAGGGTGGGCTGGGGTGGTTGATGCCGCTTGGGCTTACTTGCCCCAGCTATCCTTCAGGCCGGTCACCCGGTTGAAGACCGGCTTGGCGGGCGTGTGGTCATTCCGGTCGGCAACGAAGTAGCCGAAACGCTCGAACTGGAACTTGCCATCGGGTTGCGCCTGGGCCAGCGATGGCTCCACGTAGCCGGCGACGACCTTGAGGCTGTTCGGGTTGAGCAGGGTCAGGAAGTCCTTGCCGCCGGCGTCGGGCTGCGCATCGGTGAACAGCCGGTCGTAGAGGCGCACCTCGGCCGGCACGCCGTCGGCCACGCCCACCCAGGTGATGGCGGCCTTGACCTTGACGCTGTCGGCGCCGGGCGTGCCGCTCTTGGTGTCGGGCACGACGGTGGCCAGCACCTGCGTGATGCGACCTTCGGCGTCTTTCTCGCAGCCGGTGCATTCGATGACATAGCCGCCCTTCAGGCGCACCTTGTTGCCGGGGAAGAGACGCTTGTAGCCCTTGGGCGGGGTTTCCTCGAAGTCCTCGCGCTCGATCCAGACTTCCTTGCCCAGGCTGAAGCGGCGGACCGGCGCCTCGGTGCCTTCGGGCGGGTGGGGCAGGGCGGGCAGGCTGCAGGCTTCGAGGTGGCCGGGGGCGAAGACCTCGTCCCAGTTGGTCAGCACGAGTTTGACCGGGTCCAGCACGGCCATGCCGCGGTGGGCCTTGTTCTCCAGGTCTTCGCGCAGCGCGCCTTCGAGCGTGCTGTAGTCGATCCAGGAATAGTCCTTGGTCACGCCGATGCGCTCGCAGAACAGGCGGATCGCCTCGGGCGTATAGCCGCGCCGGCGCAGGCCCACGATGGTGGGCATGCGGGGGTCGTCCCAGCCGGTGACGATGCCGCTGTCCACCAGGTGCTTGAGCTTGCGCTTGCTGGTGACCACGTAGGTGAGGTTCAGGCGGGCGAATTCGTACTGGCGCGGCTGGGGCGCGGCGATCAGGCCGCCCTCGCGCAGGCGGTCCAGCAGCCAGTCGTAGAACGGACGCTGGTCTTCGAATTCGAGCGTGCAGATGCTGTGGGTGATGTGCTCCAGCGCGTCCTCGATGGGGTGCGCGAAGGTGTACATCGGGTAGATGCACCACTGGTTGCCGGTGTTGTGGTGCTCGGCGTGCTTAATGCGGTAGATGGCCGGATCGCGCAGGTTGATGTTGGGCGAGGCCATGTCGATCTTCGCGCGCAGCACGGCGGCGCCGTCAGGCAGCTGGCCGGCCTTCATCTCGCGGAAGCGCGCCAGGTTCTCGGCCGGCGTGCGGCTGCGGAAGGGGCTGTCCACGCCGGGCTTGCTGAAATCGCCCCGGTTGGCGCGCATCTCGTCGGGCGTCTGCTCATCGACGTAGGCGAGGCCGTTCTCGATCAGGTACTCGGCGGCGCGGTACATGAAGTCGAAATAGTTGCTGGCGTAGTAGAGGTGCTCGGCGTTGCCGTCCGCCGCCTTCCAGTCGAAGCCCAGCCAGTGCACGGCATCGATGATGGCGTCCACGTACTCCTGGTCTTCCTTCTCGGGGTTGGTGTCGTCGAAGCGCAGGTGGCAGACACCGCCGTAATCACGCGCCAGCCCGAAGTTCAGGCAGATGCTCTTGGCATGGCCCACGTGCAGGTAGCCGTTGGGTTCGGGCGGAAAGCGGGTGCGGATCTTGGCCGGGTCGGGCTCGCCGGCGGCATGGTGAGCCGCATCGCCGGGGCTGCCGCCCCAGCGGGCCTGGGCATGCGTGCCCTGGGCCAGGTCGTTTTCGATGATTTGCCGCAGGAAGTTGCTGGGCTTGACGGCGTCTTTGGCGGTATCTGGGGAGGCGGGGGAACTCATCCTCGCATTCTAGGCGGCGGGCATGTGCGCTCGCCTTCCCAGCCCGTGTTCCCGCTGCGGTGTACGCGTTGAAACAAGCGTGGCTACGTCCGGAAACAACATGAAGAGGGCTTTGTGCCATCCTTTCAGGCACCTGGCGCGTTGTGGAGATGTTCCAGGTTTTCCGCAGAGGCACATCCAGGTCCAGCAACCGGTTGAGCAGGCTCTGCCCCATACAAGGAGATTTCCATGATTCGACAACGCCGCTCCCTCTCCGCACTGGCCGCCTCGGCTGGCGTGGCCCTGGTGTTGCTGACGGCAGGTGGTGCAGCCCAGGCCCATGGCGCGAACTGGTCGGTGGGCATCGGTATTGGTCTGCCCGGCGTGGTGCTGGGCGGTGGCCCCACCTACTATTCCCCGCCGCCGCCGGCCTATTACGTGCCGGCACCGCGTCCCGTTTATTACGACCCGCCGCCTCCCGTGGTGTACGGGCCTCCCCCTCCGCCCGTCTATTACCGCCCACCACGCCCGGTGTACTACGCGCCGGCTCCCGTGGTGGTGGGCCCCCCGGCCTACGGCGGCTACTACTACCGCGAAAACTATCGCCGCGGCCACCATGGCCCGCATGGGCGCGACTGGCGCTGAGCCGGAGCGGCAGCCGCTTGACGCAGGCAGCGCGGACCCCGCGGGCCGCTTTTGCATGAGCGCATCCGTCGCGCGCTCCATAATTCCGGCATCAGGCCGTCGCACCAACCCAGGCGCGGCGGCTTTTTTTCCTGCTGGACTCCCATGACCACCGTCTTCGTCCCCTGCGGACCACCCCTCCATTTGCCGTGCGAACAGAGCGCCTCACACGCCAGGGGCGGGCGGTGACGCTGGCGGTGCACCATCCCGAGATGGCCCGGCTGCAGGCGAGCGCCGAACGCCACACCACGCCCTGCGGGGCTGGCGAGCTGGTCTGGCATGCCTGGGGCCGTTCCCAACCCGGCCTGCCGCCGCTGGTGCTGCTGCACGGTGGCAGCGGCAGCTGGACCCATTGGGTGCGCAATATCGAGGGCCTGGTGGCTGCAGGTCGGCACGTGTGGCTTCCCGATCTGCCGGGCTTCGGCGATTCGGCCGTGCCGCCCGGAGGCTCTGACGCCGATGCCATCGTCGCCCCGCTGGCCGAAGGAATGCGTGCGCTCTTCGGCCCCCAGGCCATCGATCTGGTGGGCTTTTCCTTCGGTGGCATGACGGCGGGGCTGCTGCTGGCTGCGCACCCGGAGCTCGCGCGCCAGCTGGTGCTGGTGGGTGCGCCCGCCATGGGCGTGGTGCCTTCGCGGCAGTTCGAGCTCAAAGCCTGGCGCCATCTGCCGCCCGAGGCGCAGCCGGACGTGCACCGCTACAACCTGGCCGCGCTGATGTTGCACGACACGGCCTTGATCGATGGCCTGGCCCTGGACCTGCACACCGTCAACGTGCAGCGCGACCGCATGCCGCGCCGCCGGCTGGCGCACACCGACATCCTGGCGCGCTCGCTGCCGCGCGTGGCCTGCCCGGTGCATGCCATCTACGGCGAGCGCGATGCGCTCTACAAAAGCTGGATCACCGCGCTGGAAGCCGCCTATGGGGCCGCTGTGCCGGACTTCCGCGGCTTCGCGCTGATTCCCGATGCCGGCCACTGGGTCCAGTTCGAGCAGCCCCAAGCCTTCGAGGCGGCCCTGCTGTCTGCGCTGCAGGCCGGCGCGCGCGCCTGAGATGCCGTGAACGGAACACCCGCCATGCCCCGGATCGACGAACGCGAGGTGGAATGGTCCGCCGTGCGCGCCCAGGGCGCAGGCGGGCAGAACGTCAACAAGGTCTCCAGCGCGGTGCATCTGCGCTTCGACGTCCCCGCCTCGTCGCTGCCCGATGCCGTCAAGGAGCGCCTGCTGGCCCTGCGCGACAGCCGGCTGACGCAGGAGGGCGTGTTCGTGCTCAAGGCCCAGCAGTTCCGCACGCAGGAGGCCAACCGGCTCGACGCCCTGCGCCGCCTGCAGGAGGTGGTGGACAGCGTGGCCCAGGCGCCACGTGTGCGCCGCGCCACCAAGCCCACCTATGCCTCGCGCCAGCGGCGGCTCGAGTCCAAGACCCAGCGCTCCAGCGTCAAGGCCCTGCGCGGCAAGGTGCGTGACTGAGCCAGGGCAGGGCTATCGCTTGAAGGCTGGGAGGTTGATCGCGTTGCGCGGGGCGGTTGCTTCCGCTTGGATTGCTCACGCTTTTGCAACGATGTGTCCAAATTCCTGGGGTTGGATTGGCGGTCAAGACTCCTAACATGGGGAATAGAGGACTTCGCCACCATGACCCTTCCCACCGCTCATACCGCTTCTTTGCCTTCTGCCACCGCATCCGCTTCCGCTTACGCGGGCACTGCCGCCGGCCGTGTGCCGGCGCTCTTCGTCTCGCACGGCTCGCCCATGTTCGCCGTCGAGCCCGGCACCACCGGCCCGGCCCTGGCGCAGTGGGGGGCCGAGCTGCGGGCGCGCTTTCCGGCGCTGCGCGGCGTGGTTATCATGTCGCCCCACTGGATGGCCAGCAAGCCGCTGGTGATGGCCGGCGCGCAGCCGGCCACCTGGCACGACTTCGGCGGCTTTCCGCAGGTGCTCTACAGCCTGCAGTACCCCGCGCCGGGCAACCCGGCGCTGGCGGCCGAGGTGCTGCAACTGCTGCAGCACGCCGGCCTGCCCGCCGAAGGCGATGCCGCGCGCCCCTTCGACCATGGCGCCTGGGTGCCATTGATGCATCTCTTCGCCGATGCGGGCCTGCCCGTCGTGCAGGTGGCTCTGCCCGCCACCGCCGGCCCGGCCGAGGTGCTGGCCATGGGTGCGGCCCTGAGCCGCCTGCGGGGCGATGGCGTGCTGCTGGTGGGTTCGGGCAGCATGACCCACAACCTGTCTGAATTCTTCGGCGGCGCCCGCGAGGCCGCGCCGTACGTGGTCGAATTCAGCCGCTGGATCGAATCCACGCTGGAGCGCGGCGACATCCCCGCGCTGCTGGACTACCGGGCCCAGGCCCCGCATGCCCGCCGGGCGCACCCCAGTGAAGAGCACTTTCTGCCGTTCTTCTTCGCGCTGGGCGCGGCAGGCGACGACCGCACGCCCCGTTACCTCAGCCGCGAAGTGAGCTACGGCATCCTGGCCATGGACAGCTTCGTGCTGGAGCCCCCGGCGGCGCATTGACGCGGGAGGCGGGCCTTGGGGCCTGTCTCCCATCCTTCTTCTTCTCTTCCGACCTTCCTTCTTTCATGCTGGATCTGCCCCTTTCCTTCCTGCACCGCCCGCCCGCCAACGACACGGCCCAGCCCTGGCTGCTGGTGCTGATGCACGGCGTGGGCAGCAACGAGCAAGACCTCTTCGGGCTGGCGGGCTTCGTGCCGCCGGCCTTCCATGTGCTCAGCCTGCGCGCGCCCTACCGCATGGGGCCCAGCGCCCATGCGTGGTTCGAGTTCGCCGTCGAGCCCGATGGCCGCCGCACCATCAACGAGCCGCAGGAAGCCGCGAGCCGCGTGCTGGTGGCGCAGACGGTGGAATCCGCCGCCCGCCAGCTGGGTGTGCCGCCCGAGCGCGTGATCGTGGGCGGCTTCAGCCAGGGCGGCATCATGGCGCTCACGTTGCTGCTGACCCGGCCCGCACTGGTGCACGGCGCCCAGGTGCTGCACAGCCGCCTGCTGCCCCAGGCCCTGCCGCACGCCGCGCCGGCCCCGGCGCTGGCAGGCAAGCAGCTGTGGGTGAGTCATGGCGTGCAGGACAACGTGATTCCTCTCGCCAGTGCCCACGCCATCCGCGACCATGCCGCCGCGCTGCCGCTGTCCCTGACCTACCGCGAATACCAGAGCCTGCACGAGCTGCGCCCCGACGAGGTGCGCGATGCCATGGCCTGGCTGCAGGCGCTGGCGGCGGGCTGACCCTTTTTCTTTGATGCTCTTTCGGCTGCTGACCGTTGATCTATCTGCAGGTGGTGCTATCGAAATGAGAGTGTCGAAGCTGCGAGGGGAACGACCGCTCCCGCTGGGAGTCGGACCCAGCAACCAAGGAGAACGCCATGCCTGAACGAGAGCCCGATCCCTATCGCCCGCCGACTCAGCGTTCCGCCGCCTCCGGCCTGCTGCCCGCCGTGCTGGCCGTGGCCATCGCAGCCGGTGCCGGCTGGTGGTTCTGGTGGCGCCCGGCCCATGCGCCCGTGGCGCCGCCGGTCGCCACCACGCCCGCGCCTGCCGCGCCGGCATCGGCGCCAGCCTCCGCCCCGGCAGAGGTCGCCTCCGGCCCGCAGAACCCGGTGGATGCGCTGGCCGCGCCGGCGCCTTCGCTGCCCGCGCTGGCCGATTCCGACGCCTACGTCGCCAAGTCGCTGAACGAGCTGCTCGGCGCGCAGAAGGTGGCCTCGTTCCTGCAGCTCGACGGCTTCGTGCGCCGCGTGGTCGCCACGGTGGACAACCTGGGCCGGCCTACGGCCGCGTCGCGCCTCTGGCCGGTGCAGCCCACGCCCGGGCGCTTCCAGGTCGAAGGCCCCGAAGAAGCCGCCACGCAGACCATCGCGCCTGCCAACGCGGCGCGCTACGGCGCCTTCGTGAGCTTTGCCGAGGCCCTGCCGCGCGAGGGCGTGGTCAAGCTCTACGCGCAGCTCTACCCGCTGTTCCAGACCGCCTATGAAGAGCTGGGCTACCCGGGCAAGTACTTCAACGACCGCCTGATCGCCGTGCTGGACCAGCTCATCGCCACGCCCGAGTCGAAGGGCCCTCTGCAGGTGAAGCTGACGCATGTGCAGGGTGAGGTGCCGTCCACGCGGCCTTGGGTGCGATATGAGTTCGCCGATCCGCAACTGCAGGCGCTTTCCAGCGGGCAGAAGGCGCTGCTGCGCATGGGGCCTGATAACGCCCGGCGCCTGAAGGCCGTGCTGGCCGACCTGCGGCGCCGGCTGGCGGCGGGGGCCGTGCCGCCCCGGGCCGCTGCATCGGCCGCCAGCGCCGCTCGCTGACCGGCCGACGGCCTTCCTCCATTTCCTGCCGATTGTTCGTTCGTTCACCAGGCCACAGCCATGTCCCTTTTCATCGCCATCAACCGCTTCCGTATCGTCCCGGGCCGCGAGGACGAGTTCGTCGAGATCTGGCGCCAGCGCGACAGCCACCTGGCGCAGGTGCCGGGCTTCCAGTCGTTCCATTTGCTGCGCGGCGAGACCACGGCGGAGCACACGCGGTTCGCATCCCACACCGTCTGGGCGTCGCGTGCGCATTTCGAGGACTGGACGCGCTCAGAAGCCTTCCGCGCCGCGCACGCCGGGGCCGGGCAGAAGCGCGATCTCTACCTCGGCCCGCCGCAGCTGGAGCTGCTGGACGCGGTGCTGTAGTGCGCCGGCAAGGCTTGGGCGGGATGCCCTGCCGGGCGAAGCGCCGTGGTGGTGGCCGTCAGTGCGCGGGCAAGGGCAGGGCGGTCTTGTAGCGCACCTGCTTGAGCGCGAAGCTGGAGCGGATTTTCTCGATGCCCGGAATGGGCGTGAGCTGCTCCAGGATGAAGCGCTCCAGCGCGCCGATGTCGGCCACCGCCACGCGGATCAGGTAGTCGGAATCGCCGCTCATCAGGTAGCACTCCATCACCTCGTCGTGCTCGGCGATGCGGCGCTCGAACTGCGCCAGCGCCTCCTTGGCCTGCGATTTCAGGCTGATGCTGATGAACACATTCAGCCCCAGGCCCAGCGCAGCGGCGTTGGCAAGCGCCACGTAGCGGGCGATGACGCCTGCGGCCTCCAGCGCCTTGACGCGGGCCAGACACGGCGAGGGCGAGAGATGCACGCGCCGCGCCAGCTCCACATTGGAGAGCGATCCATCGGCCTGCAGCGCCGCCAGAATGCGGAGATCCATGGTGTCGAGCTTCATGTGCTGCAGTTTAGGCAATATGCGGCACGACATGCTGCAGTGTCGGGTTTCCCATCATGCATAACGGCCGCCCATGCTGCGCTGCGGCCGATAGAGTGACCTGCATGAACGCCCCACTGCCCCTCCACGCCCTGGCCCCCGATGCCGCCACCCAGACCGGCGCTCCCGATGCCGATCCGCAGGAAACCGCCGAATGGCGCGAGGCCTTCCTGGCCCTGGTGGCCACGCAGGGCCCCGAGCGCGCGCGCTTCGTGCTGGACGAGCTGGCGGCCCTGGCGCGCCAGCAGCGAACGGGCTGGCAGCCCACGCTGAACACGCCCTACGTCAACACGGTGGCGGTGGAGTCGCAGCCGGTGTTCCCGGGGGATCTGGCCATCGAGGAACGGCTGGCTTCCCTCATGCGCTGGAACGCCCTGGCGATGGTGGTGCGCGCCAACCAGGCGGAGACGGGCGGATCGAGCGAGCTGGGCGGCCACATCGCCAGCTACGCCAGTGCGGCCGACCTGTTCGAGGCCGGCTTCAACCATTTCTTCCGCGCCCGCGAAGGCACGGGCTCCGGCCAGCACCGTGGCGATCTGGTGTTCTTCCAGCCGCACAGCGCGCCGGGCGTCTACGCGCGGGCATACCTCGAAGGGCGGCTCACCGAGCACGACCTGCAGCATTACCGCCAGGAGATCGCCGCGCCCGCAGCGGGCGCGCAGGGCCTTTCCAGCTACCCGCACCCCTGGCTGATGCCGGACTTCTGGCAGTTCCCCACGGGTTCCATGGGCATTGGGCCGATCAGCAGCATCTACCACGCGCGCTTCATGCGCTACCTCACGCACCGCAACCTGCTCGATTGCCAGGGGCGGAAGGTGTGGGGCGTGTTCGGCGACGGCGAGATGGACGAACCCGAGAGCATGAGCGCGCTCACGCTCGCCGCGCGTGAGGGGCTGGACAACCTCGTCTGGGTGGTCAACTGCAACCTGCAGCGCCTGGACGGCCCGGTGCGCGGCAACGGCCGCATCGTCGATGAGCTGGAGCGGCTCTTCGCCGGCGCGGGCTGGAACGTGGTCAAGCTGCTCTGGGGCAGCGACTGGGACGGCCTCTTCGCCCGCGACCTGACCGGCACGCTGGCCCGCACCCTGGGCGGCACGGTCGATGGGCAGATGCAGACCTTCGCCGCCAAGGATGGGCGCTACAACCGCGACCATTTCTTCGGCCAGTCGCCGGAAATGGCGGCGCTGGCGCAGGGCCTGACCGATGAGCAGATCGACCGCCTCAAGCGCGGCGGCCACGACCTGGTGAAGATCCACGCCGCCTACGCCGCAGCTGCCGCCCATCGCGGCCAGCCCACGGTGATCCTGGCCCACACCAAGAAGGGCTACGGCATGGGCACGGCCGGGCAGGGCAAGATGACCACGCACAGCCAGAAGAAGCTGGATGAGACCGACCTGCTGGAATTCCGCAACCGCTTCAACCTGCCTTTGAGCGACGCACAGGCCACGGGCCTGGCCTTCTACCGCCCGGCCGAGGACAGCCCCGAGATGCGCTACCTGCGCGAGCGCCGCTCGGCCCTGGGTGGCGCCCTGCCGCGCCGCGAGACCGCCTGCGGCGTGGTGCCCGTGCCGCCGGTGGAGCAATACGCCCAGTTCGCGCTGCAGGCCCAGGGCAAGGAGATGAGCACCACCATGGCCTTCGTGCGCATGCTGGGCGCGCTGCTGAAAGACGCGCAGCTGGGCCCGCGCATCGTGCCCATCGTGGCCGACGAGGCGCGCACCTTCGGCATGGCGAACCTCTTCAAGCAGGTGGGCATCTACAGCAGCCTGGGCCAGCGCTACGCGCCCGAAGACATCGGCTCGGTGCTGAGCTACCGCGAGGCGCTGGACGGCCAGATCCTCGAGGAAGGCATCAGCGAGGCCGGCGCCATCGCCAGCTGGACGGCCGCCGCCACCAGCTACAGCGTGCATGGCCTGGCCATGCTGCCCTTCTACATCTACTACTCCATGTTCGGCTTCCAGCGCGTGGGCGACGCCATCTGGGCCGCTGCCGACCAGCGTGCGCGGGGCTTTCTGCTGGGCGCGACCTCGGGCCGCACCACGCTGGGCGGCGAGGGGCTGCAGCACCAGGACGGCTCCAGCCACCTGGTGGCCGCGACCATCCCCAACTGCAAGGCCTACGACCCGGCCCATGCGGGCGAGCTGGCCGTCATCATCGATGCCGGCATGCGCGAGATGCTGGTGGAGCAGCGCGACGTGTTCTATTACGTCACGCTCATGAACGAGAACTACGCCCAGCCCGACCTGCCGGCGGGCGCAGCCCAGGGCGTGCTGCGCGGATGCTATGTCTTCGATAGCGGCAAGTCCTTTCCCGATGCGGGGCAGGGCACGGTTGCGCCTCAAAGCCAAATCACGCTGCTGGGCTCGGGCGCCATCCTGACCGAGGTGGTCAAGGCGGCGGCGCTGCTCGCGGCCGAGGGCATCCAGGCCACGGTGGTCAGCGTGACCAGCTGGAGCGAGCTGGCCCGCGAAGGCATCGCCTGCGAAGCCCGCGCCCTGGCCGGCGAGGCCGATGCGGGCACGCCCTGGATCGCCCAGGTGCTGGCAGGCACCGCCGGCCCGGTGATCGCCGCGAGCGATTATGTGCGCGCCGTGCCCGAGAGCGTGCGCGCCTTCGTGCCCGCCGGCCGCCGCTATCTCACGCTGGGCACCGACGGCTTCGGCCGCAGCGACACGCGGGCCGCACTGCGCAGCCATTTCGGCGTGGATGCGGCCCACATCGCGCAGGCGGCGCGGCATGCGCTGCGGGCGGCCTGAGCGGTTGGCTGCCAGGCTGGCAAGGGGCTGGTTCTTTCAAAGGGAAATCAGCCTGCAGCGCTTGATGGATCAGGCTGGTTCTTTCAAAGGGAAATCAGCCTGCAGCGCTTGATGGATCAGCGCTTGTTGCTATCGTTGATATAGCAAGTCAGACCGCTTCGGCCGGCCGGAAGAACGCATCCAGCAGCGGCATGAGCGTGGGAAATTCCTGCGAGAAGCGATCGCGGCTCACAAAGTAGGCCTCGCAGGCCACGGCGAAGAATTCGGCCGGCGCGGTGGCACCGTAGGCGTCCAGCCAGGGCACGGCGCCGCCGAAGCGCTCGGCGATGATGACCTTCTCGCGGAAGGCTTCATAGGCCGGTGCCCAGGCGTCGTGCCACAGTGCACGTGCCGCGCGGCTGTCGGCCGCGCCCATGAAGCCGGCGGGCAGGGGTGGGGAACCATCGGCCGCGCCGTCCTGCATGTCGAGCTTGTGGGCGAATTCATGGATCACGACGCTGGTGCCGCTGCCCTGGTGGCCCTCGGCGGCATGCGCCAGCGAGCGGCCGGCCTGGTCCACCGCAGGCCAGCTGAGCATGACGGGGCCGCGCTGCATGGCCTCGCCCAGCAGCACCTCGTCGTAGTCGTGCACCACGCCGGCCTCGTCCACCGCCTGGCGGCGGGCCACGGCCTCGCCGGGATGGATGACGATGCCCACGAAATCGTCGTAGCAGTCCAGCGCACGGGCCGGCTCGCCCCAGTGCAGCAGCGGCAGGCAGGCCTGCGCGGCGATGGCCACCGCCATGGCATCGGTCACCTGCAGGCCGTGGGCGCCGGTGAATTCCTTGCGCTGCAGAAAGAGGGCGCTCAGGGCGCGCAGCTTGGCCTGGTCCTGCGCGGGCAGGGCGGCGAGAAAGCGGTAGTGCGACAGCGTCTTCAGCCAGAGCGGCGCATCGATGTCAGGCACCGGCGCCAGCGTGGCGCGCAGGCGGTTGCCGAGGCGGCGAAAGAGGTGTCGCAAAGGGGCAGGCATGCCCTTAGCTGGGGATGAGGTCCACGCGTTCCAGGCCCTGGGCCGAGAGCCGCAGCAGGCCGGCGCGCGGGGGCTGGGCATCCAGGTCCCAGTCGGTCAGCACGTGGCGGGTGAGGGCGGGGCGGCCGTCGCCCGCGGCGCGCAGCACATGGTCGGCAGGCAGATGGGTGTGGCCGTGGATCAGTGCGGGCGCGTCGGCGGCCTGCAGCCAGGCCTGGGCGGCGACGGCGTCCACATCGGCATAGAAGCCGGTGCCTGACTGCTTGCGCGATTCGCTTTCGGCGCGGGCGCTGCGGCCCTGCGCGCGGCGCTCGGCCAGCGGGCGGGCGAGCAACTGGGCCTGCCACTGCGGGTTGCGGGCCACGGCGCGAAAGCGCTGATATTCCACATCGTCCAGGCACAGCGCATCACCGTGCGAGAGCAGCCAGCGCTGGCCCAGAAAGCCGAGCACGGTGGGGTCGTCCAGCAGCGTGATGCCGCAGCGCCGGGCGAAGCCCTGGCCCACGAGGAAGTCGCGGTTGCCGTGCAGGAAGAAGAGGGAGGTGCGCCGGGCGGCGCGCTGCAGCAGTTCGCAACAGGCGCCTTCGAAGCTGCCGGGCTCTTCGATGGCGTCGTCGCCCACCCAGACCTCGAAGACGTCGCCCAGCAGGAAGACGGCGTCGGCCGGCGTGGCGGCGAGGTAATCGGCGAAGGCCCGCACCGTGGCCGGGTGGGCCGCATCGAGGTGCAGGTCCGAGACGAAATCAACCATGCGCCAGCCGGAGGGCGCGACGAACTCGCGGGCGTCTGGCGCGGGTGGGTTCATGGCGAAGGGAGCGGGGAGGAGTGCATTCGCGCCATGCCACGCCGGCAGACGCCGCAGAGCCGGGTTTGCCGGCCTGCCAGCGTCATGCCCCAGCGAGGGGTGGCGCGAAGCGACTCAGGGGCGTCAGAGTGCCACGGCCTTTTCGATGATGACGTCGTCCTTGGGCACGTCGTCATGGAAGCCCTTGCGGCCGGTCTTCACGCCCTTGATGGCATCGACGATCTCGGTGCCCTTGACCACCTTGCCGAACACGGCGTAGCCCCAGCCCTGGGCCGAAGGGGCGGTGTGGTTCAGGAAGCCGTTGTCGGCCACATTGATGAAGAACTGGGCGGTGGCCGAGTGCGGGTCGCTGGTGCGGGCCATGGCCACCGTGTAGTTGGCGTTCTTCAGGCCGTTCTGGGCTTCGTTCTGGATGGGGGCGTCGGTGCCCTTCTGGTTCATGCCGGGCTCGAAGCCGCCGCCCTGGATCATGAAGCCGGGGATCACACGGTGGAAGATGGTGTTGTCGTAGTGGCCCTTCTTCACGTAGGCCAGGAAGTTCTCGGTGGACTTGGGCGCCTTTTCGGCGTCGAGTTCCAGCGTGATGACGCCGTGGCCGGCGATGTGCAGTTCGACTTGGGGGTTGCTCATGGGAGGTTCCTCTGTGAAGCAGGGGGCCGCTGGGGCCCGTTGACAAAAGGGGGAAAGAAGGCCGCACCGTCCGGGTCGTCCGCCGCGTCATGCGGGGGGCGATGGCGCGGGCCGGTTACTTGACGATGGTGGCCGAGCGGATCACGACCGGCGTGGTAGGCACATTCTGGTACATGCCCCGGCTGCCGGTGGCCACGGCCTTGATCTTGTCCACCACGTCGGTGCCCGAGATCACCTTGCCGAAGACGGCGTAACCGTTGCCTTCGCCGTTGGCGTTGAGCATGGCGTTGTCCTTGACGTTGATGAAGAACTGCGCAGTGGCCGAATCGGGGTTGCTCGTGCGGGCCATGGCGATGGTGTAGGGCTCGTTCTTCAGGCCGTTGTTCGCTTCCAGTGCAATCGGCGCGCGGGTGGGCTTTTGCTGCATCTCGGGCGTGAAGCCGCCGCCCTGGATCATGAAGCCGTCGATCACGCGGTGGAAGACGGTGCCGTCGTAGTGCTTTTCCTTCACGTAGGTGAGGAAGTTCTCCACGGTCTTGGGCGCCTTGGCTGGGTCCAGCTGAACGACGATGTCACCCATCGAGGTGGCCAGCCGGACCTTGGGAGCCATCTGGGCATTTTCGGCTGATGCTATGGAAAACGTAGCTGACAGCGCAATGCCTGCAAGCGCCAGAGCGGTATTTCGTCTGGAAATCATCCGATCACTCCTTCGAAGAAGATCTGCCACTGGTTGCCCTTGCGCATCCAGTATTGGCGTTTGACGGGGCCGGTGCGGGCGCCCACGGGCACCTCACCGAAGGTCACGACCATCGTGTCGGCCGAATCCGTCCAGCGCAGGTAAGACTTGTCCTTGAGTTGAAGTTCCCGACCGCGCAGCGCGCGCGACTCGGCTTCCAGGCTGCGGCTCCAGGTGGCCAGCGGCATCTTGCCGTAGCTCTCGAAATTGGGCGCGTAGAACGACAGCAGGCGCTGCATGTCGCCCTGCGATTTGGCGGTGCGCCAGGCATCGAGCACGGCCTCGAACTTCTGGCGCTCGGGCTGCAGGCTCTGCGGCTGGACCCATTGCAGCTGGCGGGCGATGACTACCGGCGTGGTGCGTGGCTCCACCGTGCGCAGGATGCGCTCCAGATCGGGGTTGGCCAGGGCCAGGCAGCCGTCGGTGGCCAGCGGGGCGCGGGAAAACTGCTCCGGTGGCGTGCCGTGCAGCCAGATGCCGCCACCCGTCTTGCCCCGGCTCAGATCGAGCGGGCTGGGGTAGTTGATGGGCAGCGCGCCGGAACCGTAGAAGTCCGTCAGCTTGGCCGGGTCCAGACGGCTGGTGATGTAGTACACGCCCAGCGGTGTGCGCTGGTCGCCTTCCAGCGTCTTTTCGATGCCCAGCTTGCCCACCGATGCGTAATAGTCGGCGATCAGTTCCATGCCCTTGCCGGTGTTCTCGAAGAGATACAGGCGTGAGCGCGACGCATCGACGGCGATCGCGTGGCGCGTGCGCGCCGAGATCTCGAGGAACTGGCTCGGTACGGTGCCGGCTGGCGGGCGCACGCGCAGTGCGTCCGTGCGCTGGCGCGATTCGGCACGCAGCTCGGCCAGCGTCTCGCCCGCTGGGCGCTGCGCTACGGCGTCGGCCGCTGTGGCAGGAGGCACGTCGCCCATCTGCTTGAGCCCGCGCACCCGGGAAGTCAGCAGGTCGCCCAGCGCGAGCTGCGCCAGCTGGAAGTTGGGATGGTCGCGCACAAGGCTCTCGGCCTTGGCCAGGGCCTCGCGCGTGCGGCCTTCGCCGGTCAGCCGGTAGATTTCGAGCAGGCGCTTTTCAGCCTCGCCATCTTTCTGCGCCGCCGCGGCAGTCGGGCTGGGCGCAGCGGCGCGCTTGGCAGGTTGGTGCGCACCGACCTGGCGCAGCTTGTCGCCCTGCGCATGCAGGCTGGGCGTGGCGCACAGCGCAGATACGGCCAGGCCGGAGGCCAGACTGCGCGCGACCCACGCAGGCATGGACCTGCTCGGGATGCGACCCAAGGCTTGCGCCATGCGCTGCGAGACGGAAAAACGGGGAGAGGGGCGCAACCGCCCTAGAAGCCGCAGCAACCCCTGTCAACCGCCAGTGGATTCACGAACGATGACCCAGCGGCCACCGTTGTTCACCAGCTCGAGCGTTTTGCGGCTGTTGACGTTGTAGCTGCCGGAGCTGTAGCTCTGGCGGAACCGGGCCTGGGCCTTGTTGCCGTTCACGGTCACGTGCAGATCGTTGATGCCCACATTGATCTTGGCGCGGCCGACGATGCGCTCGCGGCGTTCCTTCTCCCAGGCAGCACGGCTTTGCTTGCCGGGCGTGTAGGACTTTTCGTAGGAATCCAGATAGCCCGCCATGTTTTGATTTTCCCAGGCCGTGGCCCAGGCATGCACGGCGTGTGAGACTTCCTTCTCGGCCGCAGCATTGGCATTAACGGCGGCAGGAGCCGGTGCGGGTGCCGGCGCAGGCGCAGGCGCTGCAGCAGGTGCCGGAGCCGGCGTGGGGGCAGGCACCGGTGCGGCCGGCTTGGGTGTCGGCGCAGGAGCAGGAGCAGGCGTCGGTGCCGGCGCAGGAGCAGGAGCCGGTGCGGCAGCAGGTGCCGGTGCCGGCGTGCGCGCTGCGGCGACGGTCGTCTTCGGTGCGTTGGAGAACAGTTCGCGGATCAGCGCAAGCTTGGGCTTGACCGAATTGGCGTTGCTGCCGTCGAGCTGCAGGGCCTTGTTGTAGGCCTGGCTGGCCAGCTTGGCGTAGATGTCGCCCAGGTTCTCATGGGCCGTGGCGTAGCTGGGGTTGGTGCGGATCGCCATTTCCAGCGCGGTGCGGGCCTTGTCCAGCTGGTTCTGGCTGGCGTAGAGCACGGCGAGGTTGTTATAGGGCTCGGGCAGCTCGGGGTAGTCTTCCGTGAGCTTGGTGAAGGTAGCCACCGCGTCGGACGGCTTGCCCGAATCGGCCTGTGCCACGCCGCGCAGGAAGCGCAACTGCGGATCGCGCGGGTTCGCGGCCAGGCGCTGGTCGGCCTTGGTCAGTGCCTCCGCGGCCTTGCCAGTGCGCAGCAGCTGCGTGATGTCGGCATAGTCATCTGCATGGGCCAGCGGTGCCCCCAGTGCGGCTGATAGCGCGATCAGGCGCAGGAAATGGGGGAGGACGCGGAGGGCAGGCTTCATGGACGGATGCAGGAGTTAGATCGGTGTCGAGCCGTAACGAGGCTTATACTGCGGCGGATTGTAGCTGAGGGGTTTGCGATGCTGGCGCGCTGTTGCCGCCTCAATCCCCCGGGGGTGCAGGGTTGCCGCATCTGCCCCCGCAGCCCCGTGCCAGGGACGCCCCTGAGCGAGCCTTTTTTACCGAGGGTTGGCTGCACATCCCCAGACCCTGACTGATATTCCCGATGAGTTTGCGTATCTACAACACGCTGTCGCGTGCGTTGGAAGACTTTGTTCCGATCGAGCCTGGCCACGTGCGCATGTACGTGTGCGGCATGACGATCTATGACCTGTGCCACATCGGCCACGCTCGCATGATGATGGCTTTCGACGTGGTCCAGCGCTGGCTCAAAAGCAGCGGCCTGCGCGTGACCTACGTGCGCAACATTACCGACATCGACGACAAGATCATCCGCCGCGCGGTGGAGCGCGGGATCACCATCCGCGAACTGACCGACGAGATGATCGCCGCCATGCACGAAGACATCGGCAAGCTCGGCATCGAGCCGCCGTCCATCGAGCCGCGCGCCACCGAATACGTGCCGCAGATGCTGGCGCTGATCGGCAAGCTGCAGGACAAGGGCCTGGCCTACCAGGGCAGCAGCGGCGACATGAACTATGCGGTGCGCAAGTTCCCCGGCTACGGCAAGCTTTCGGGCAAGTCGCTGGACGAGCTGCGTGCCGGCGAGCGCGTGGCCGTGCTCGAAGGCAAGGATGACCCGCTCGACTTCGTGCTCTGGAAGTCCGCCAAGCCCGAGGAGCCGCCCGAGGCCAAGTGGGCCAGCCCCTTCGGCACGGGGCGCCCGGGCTGGCACATCGAATGTTCGGCCATGAGCTGCGCCACGCTGGGCGAGAGCTTCGATATCCACGGCGGCGGGGCCGACCTGCAGTTCCCCCACCACGAGAACGAGATCGCCCAGAGCGAAGGTGCCACGGGCAAGCCGCTGGCTGCTTTCTGGGTCCACAACGGGTTCGTGCGGGTGGACAACGAGAAGATGAGCAAGTCGCTCGGCAACTTCTTCACCATCCGCGACGTGCTTGCCAAGTACGACGCGGAGACCGTGCGCTTTTTCATCGTGCGCACCCATTACCGCAGCGCGCTCAACTACAGCGACGCGCATCTGGACGACGCACGCCAGGCGCTCAAGCGTCTCTATACCGCGCTGAGCCTGGTGGCTCCGGCGGAAGTCGCGGCCATCGACTGGGCCAATAACCCCTTTGCCGCCCGCTTCAAGGCGGCCATGGATGAGGACTTTGGCACGCCTGAGGCCGTCGCCGTGCTGTTCGAGCTCGCGGGCGAGGTCAACCGCACCCGCTCCGCAGAGGCTGCCGGCCTGCTCAAGGCGCTGGCCGGGTGCCTGGGGCTGCTGCAGGGCGATCCACAGGCCTTTCTGCGTGCCGGTGCGACGACGCTCGACGAGCCCGCCATCGAGGCGTTGATCGCCGCCAGGGCAGCAGCCAAGGCCGGGCGCGACTTCGCCGAGGCCGACCGCATCCGCGCCCAGCTGCTGGCGCGAGGCATCGTGCTCAAGGATTCGGCCGCCGGGACGACCTGGGAGGCCGCGCAATGAGTTTTTTCTTTGTCCTTCAGCTCAATCGGCCGCAGGCGCAGGTGGGATAAGCGGTGGCTCCTAGCAAAAAGATAGTGGCGTCGGACATGGCGCCCGTAGCGCTCGCGCCTGAATACTGGGCCGAGGCCTGCAAGCACCTCATGAAGCGCGACCGCGTGATGAAGCGGCTGATCCCCGAGCTGGGCGACGTCGCACTCAGCCAGCGCGGTGATGCGTTCACCACCCTGGCGCGCAGTATCGTCGGCCAGCAGGTGTCCGTGACTTCGGCTCAGAAGGTGTGGGACGCCTTTGCCGCGCTGCCGCAGGCCATGACGCCGGCCAACGTGCTCAAGCTCAAGGTGGACGACATGCGCTCGGCGGGCCTGTCTGCCCGCAAGGTGGACTACCTGGTGGACCTGGCCCTGCACTTCGACTCCGGCCGCCTGCACGTCAAGGACTGGGGCGCAATGGATGATGACGCCATCACCCGCGAACTGGTCGCCATCCGCGGCATCAGCCGCTGGACGGCCGACATGTTCCTCATCTTCCATCTGGCGCGGCCCAACGTGCTGCCGCTCGACGACGCCAGCCTCATCAGTGGCATCAGCCAGCACTATTTTTCCGGCGACCCTGTCAGCCGCAGCGATGCGCGCGAGGTGGCCGATGCGTGGAAACCCTGGTGCAGCGTGGCGAGTTGGTATATTTGGCGATCTCTCGCTCCCCTGCCTGTGGACTACTGATCCGGCGCCTGGGCCTCTTCCCAAGGCGCCGTTTCGTCGCACGTATCTGCAGCACAAAAGACTGGGCACCCCATCCCGCCCAAGGAGAATCAAGTTGGCAAAGAAAACATTCCTGGACTTCGAGCAGCCCATCGCTGAGCTCGAATCCAAAATCGAAGAGCTGCGCTACGTGCAAACGGAAAGCGCAGTGGACATCTCCGACGAGATCGATCAGCTCAGCAAGAAGAGCCATCAGCTCACCAAGGATATTTACGGCGACCTCACGCCCTGGCAGATCACCAAGATCGCCCGCCACCCCGAGCGTCCCTACACCATGGACTACGTGGGCGAAATCTTCACCGATTTCGTCGAGATGCACGGTGACCGCCACTTTGCGGACGACCTCTCCATCGTCGGCGGGCTGGCCCGCTTCAATGGCCAGCCCTGCATGGTGATTGGCCACCAAAAGGGCCGCGACACCAAGGAGCGCGCCGCGCGCAACTTCGGCATGAGCCGTCCCGAGGGCTACCGCAAGGCCCTGCGCCTGATGAAGACGGCCGAGAAGTTCCAGCTGCCGGTCTTTACCTTCGTCGATACCCCCGGCGCCTACCCCGGCATCGACGCCGAGGAGCGCGGTCAGTCCGAGGCCATCGGCCGCAACATCTTCGAGATGGCGCAGCTCGAAGTGCCCATCATCACCACCGTGATTGGCGAAGGCGGCTCCGGCGGAGCGCTGGCCATCAGCGTGGCTGACCAGGTCATCATGCTGCAGTACTCCATCTACTCGGTCATCAGCCCCGAAGGCTGCGCCTCCATCCTCTGGAAGACGGGCGACAAGGCCCAGGACGCGGCCGACGCCATGGGCATCACCGCGCACCGGCTGAAGGCCCTGGGCCTGGTGGACAAGATCGTGAGCGAGCCCGTGGGCGGGGCCCACCGCGACGCCAAGCAGATGGCCGCGTTCCTCAAGCGCGCGCTGGGCGATGCCTACCGCCAGCTGGCCGACCTCAAGACCAAGGATCTGCTGGACCGCCGCTACGACCGGCTGCAGAGTTATGGCCGCTTCAACGACACCAAGGCTGAAGCCCGCTGACGCAGCGGGGTGCGTGGCGGCCGTGAACCCGGCGCCGACCACCTGCCACGAGCGGCCCTGCGGGGCCGCTTTTTTCTGGGGCGTGGGGCAGCCGGCCGCTGCGTTTTGCAGGGTAGGGCGCACCGCATGACCCAATCCCTCGACGCCGCCCTGCAGTCCTTCGCCCCCGGTCTGCCGCTGGGCGTGGGCGTGAGCGGCGGCGCTGATTCCACCGCGCTGCTGCTGGCCTGCCATGCGCGCTGGCCGGGACAGGTCGTCGCGCTGCACGTCCACCACGGCCTGCAGGCGGCGGCCGACGGGTTCGAGTCGCACTGCGCGGCGCTGTGCCAGTCCCTGGGCATCCTGCTGCGCACCCAGCGCACCGACGGGCGGCCCCAGCCCGGCCAGAGTCCCGAGGATGCGGCCCGCCGGGCCCGTTATCAGGCTTTGGCGGCACTGGCCGGCGCGCAGTGTGGGCAGCCAGCTATCGAAAACATAGCAATCGCCCAGCATGCCGACGACCAGGCCGAGACCCTGCTGCTGGCGCTCTCGCGCGGCGCGGGCGCGCCCGGCCTGGCCGCCATGCCCGCCCGGTGGAAGCGCGGCGGCATCACCTGGCACCGGCCCCTGCTGCGGGTGGCCGGCCGGGACGTACGCGCCTGGCTGCAGGCGCAAGGCGCGGGCTGGGTCGAGGACCCCACCAACGCCGACGAACGCTACACCCGCAACCGCATCCGGCGCCAACTGCTGCCGGTTCTGGACGAGGTGTTCCCTCAGTTCCGCGACACCTTCGCGCGCAGTGCGGCCCACGCCGCGCAGGCGGGCGAGCTGCTGCAGGAACTGGCGGCCATCGACCTGGCCGCTTGCGGCGGGGCACCGCCGCGCATCGCTGCCCTGCAGGGGCTGAGCCATGCGCGGCAGGCGAACGTGTTGCGCCACTGGCTGCGCACGGCGCATGGCGTGGCCGCATCCACCGCCCAGCTGGCCCAGCTGCAGTCCCAGATCGCGACCTGCACCACGCGTGGCCACCGCATCCACCTCCGCGTGGGCGGGGGCTTCGCCGTGCGCGAGGGAGCGGTGCTCGGTTGGTACAATTCCTAGGTTCTGGTTTCCGGCTTTTGCACAAGCCGGCGGCGCGCCAGAACGCGTGCATTCCTTCCCTTTTCCTTCTTCATCCTTTCGCGCCCGGCCCTTCGGGGCTCGTCAATCCAGAAATCCAATGGCACTGATCGTTCATAAATACGGCGGCACGTCGATGGGCTCCACGGAGCGCATCCGCAACGTCGCCAAGCGCGTGGCCAAGTGGGCTCGGGCAGGCCACCAGATGGTGGTGGTGCCCAGCGCCATGAGTGGCGAAACCAACCGGCTGCTCGGGCTGGCCAAAGACTTGGCGCCTTCGCGTGCCAGCTCCGCCTATCACCGCGAACTCGACATGCTGGCCGCGACCGGCGAGCAGGCTTCTTCCGCTCTTCTGGCCATCGCCCTGCAGGCCGAAGGCATGGAGTCGGTGAGCTACGCCGGCTGGCAAGTGCCCATCCGCACCGACAGCGCCTACACCAAGGCTCGCATCGAGTCCATCGACGACAAGCGCGTGCGCGCCGACCTCGCCGCCGGCAAGGTCGTCATCGTCACGGGCTTCCAGGGCATCGACGAGCACGGCCACATCACCACGCTGGGCCGCGGCGGCTCCGACACCTCCGCCGTCGCTGTCGCCGCCGCCATGAAGGCCGCCGAATGCCTGATCTACACCGATGTGGACGGCGTCTACACGACCGACCCGCGCGTGGTTCAGGAAGCGCGCCGCCTGGCCACCGTGAGCTTCGAGGAAATGCTGGAGATGGCCAGCCTCGGCAGCAAGGTGCTGCAGATCCGCTCGGTGGAATTTGCCGGCAAGTACCGCGTGCCACTGCGCGTGCTCTCCAGCTTCACGCCCTGGGACATCGACATCGACGAAGAAGCCCGCTCCGGGACGCTGATCACTTTTGAGGAAGACGAAAAAATGGAACAAGCCGTCGTATCCGGCATCGCTTTCAACCGCGACGAGGCCAAGGTCTCCGTCCTCGGCGTGCCCGACACGCCCGGCATCGCCTACCAGATCCTGGGCGCCGTGGCCGACGCCAACATCGAGGTGGACGTCATCATCCAGAACTTGAGCAAGGACGGAAAGACCGACTTCAGCTTCACGGTGAACCGCGGCGACTACGCCCGCACGATCGACCTGCTCAAGGACAAGGTGCTGCCAGCGCTGGGGGCCCAGGAAGTCGTGGGCGACGCCAAGATCTGCAAGGTGAGCATTGTCGGCATCGGCATGCGCAGCCATGTGGGCGTGGCCGCCAAGATGTTCCGCGTGTTGAGCGAAGAGGGCATCAACATCCAGATGATCTCGACCTCTGAAATCAAGACCTCGGTCGTCATCGACGAAAAGTATGTTGAACTGGCCGTGCGCACCCTCCACAAGGCGTTCGAACTGGACCAACCCACAGCTTGATTGGCTAAAGAGGCCTCAAATTGAGGCATAATAGCGGGATTGGAAACGTGACCGAGTGGCCGAAGGTGCTCCCCTGCTAAGGGAGTATGGGGTGTAGAGCCTCATCGAGGGTTCGAATCCCTCCGTTTCCGCCAAAATTAACCCTAAGTGATTGATTCACTTAGGGTTTTTTCTTTGGTGGCTTATGTACCCGCCCAAAAACCCGCCCAAAGTCAGCCCGGTAGGGTCTGCACTTGATTGCAGCGGGCGCGGGATGGCTTCACGGTGTTGCGCTTGGAACCCATAGCCGGGATCGCGTGAAAACGTGAAGCTAGACCGGATGGCCTTGCCCTTTTTCGGGTGAAGGGTCACTGTCACACGTAGGCGCTTGCGGGCATCGTGAACTGAATCGCCCCGGGTTTTCTAGACACCTCTGAGCCTCAAACCTGAGGCCCAATTGGAGGTGCCATGAGTAAACAGAGATACCCCGAAGAATTCAAGACCGAAGCGGTCAAGCAGATCACGGAGCGTGGGCACAAGGTGGCCGACGTATCAGCCAGGCTCGGCGTGAGCCAGCACAGCCTGTACGAGTGGATCAAGGCGCACCGAACGCCCCCTGGGGAGCGCCAGGCCCAGCTGTCGCAGACCGACGAACTGCGTCGCTTGAAGTCCGAGCTCAAGCGCGTGACCGAGGAGCGCGACATCCTAAAAAAGGCCGCAGCGTACTTTGCCAAGCAGTCCGGGTGAAGTACGCGTTCATCGAGCGGCATGAACATGAGCACAGCGTGCGGCGCATGTGCAAGGTCATGAAGGTACATCCCAGCGGCTACTACGCCTGGAAGGACGAGCCCGCGAGTCCTCGCGCCAAGGACGATCAGCGGCTGCTGGGCCTGCTCAAGCACGCCTGGCTGGAGAGCGGCGGCGTGTACGGCTACCGCAAGCTCACGCTGGACATGCGCGACCTGGGCGAGAGCTGCGGCAAGCATCGTGTGGCCCGATTGCTCAAGCGCGAAGGGCTGCGCTCGCAGACTGGCTACCGTCGCCGCCCCGGCATGCGCGGCGGCAAGCCTGCTGTCGTGGCGCCCAACCACCTGCAACGCCAGTTCATCGTGGCCGAGCCCAACCAATCCTGGGTGACCGACATCACGTACATCCGCACCCATGAGGGCTGGCTGTACT
>JBHIWE010000029.1:0-27036 GCA_041987645.1 Acidovorax sp.
CCCTCTTCGCCCAGGCGCTTCTTCTTGTCGGCTTCGTATTCCTGGTAGTTGCCGTCGAAGAACACCCACTGGCTGTCGCCTTCGGCGGCCAGGATGTGGGTGGCGATCCGGTCGAGGAACCAGCGGTCATGGCTGATGACCAGCACGGTGCCCGCGTATTCCAGCAGCGCGTCTTCCAGGGCGCGCAGGGTTTCCACGTCCAGATCGTTCGAGGGTTCGTCCAGCAGCAGCACGTTGCCGCCCGCGATCAGCGTCTTGGCCAGATGCAGCCGGCCGCGTTCACCGCCCGAGAGGCTGCCCACCTTCTTCTGCTGGTCGCCGCCGTTGAAGTTGAAGCGGCCCGCATAGGCGCGGCTGGCCATCTGGAACTTGCCGATGTTGATGATGTCCAGGCCGCCCGAGATGTCTTCCCAGACGGTCTTCTCGTCGGAGAGCGCATCGCGGTTCTGGTCCACGTAGGCCATCTTGACGGTGGAGCCGATCACCACTTCACCGCTGTCAGGCTGCTCGCGGCCGGCGATCAGCTTGAACAGCGTGGACTTGCCGGCCCCGTTCGGGCCGATGATGCCGACGATGGCGCCGGCGGGGATGTTCATCGACAGGTTGTCGATCAGCACGCGGTCGCCGAAGGACTTGGTCACGCCCTTGAATTCGATGACCTGGGTGCCCAGGCGGTCGGCCACGGGAATGAAGATTTCCTGCGTTTCGTTGCGCTTCTGGTATTCGAAATCGCTCAGCTCCTCGAACCGGGCGATACGCGCCTTGGACTTGGCCTGGCGGCCCTTGGCGTTCTGGCGCACCCACTCCAGCTCCTTCTTCAGGGCCTTGGCGCGGGCTTCCTCGCCCTTTTGCTCGGATTCGAGGCGGGCCTGCTTCTGGTCCAGCCAGGTGCTGTAGTTGCCCTTGTACGGAATCCCGTGGCCACGGTCGAGTTCGAGAATCCACTCGGCCGCGTTGTCGAGGAAGTAGCGATCGTGGGTGATGGCCACCACGGTGCCGGAGAAGCGGTGCAGGAACTGCTCCAGCCAGTCCACGGATTCGGCGTCCAAGTGGTTGGTGGGTTCGTCGAGCAGCAGCATGTCGGGCTTGGACAGCAGCAGGCGGCACAGCGCGATGCGGCGCTTCTCGCCACCGGAGAGCACGCCCACCGTGGCTTCCCAGGGCGGCAGGCGCAGGGCGTCGGCGGCGATTTCCAGCTGGTGCTCGGAGTCGGTGCCGGCCGTGGCGATGATGGCTTCGAGGCGGGCCTGCTCGGCGGCCAGCGCGTCGAAGTCGGCGTCGGGCTCGGCATAGGCGGCGTACACCTCTTCGAGCTTGGCCTTGGCGGCGAAGACTTCGCCCATAGCCTCTTCCACGCTCTCGCGCACGGTGTGGTCGGGGTTGAGCTGCGGCTCCTGCGGCAGATAGCCGATCTTCAGGCCCGGCATGGGGATGGCTTCGCCCTCGATCTCCTTGTCGACGCCGGCCATGATCTTCAGCAGCGTGGACTTGCCCGAGCCGTTCAGGCCCAGCACGCCGATCTTGGCACCGGGGAAGAAGGAGAGCGATATGTCCTTCAAGATCTGCCGCTTCGGGGGCACGGTCTTGCTGACACGGTTCATCGAATAAACGTACTGGGCCATTGGCTTTCTTTCCTTGGAATGGGGGCGGCGCTGCCGGCGCGGCAGGCACGGCGGGTTGCCGGGCATGCGCCGTGCGAGACGCGGTTCAGCCCGGGATTATCGGATGCTTTGGCGCGGCACCGTCCGCGCTCGCCCTGCGCAGGCCCGGATCAGCGCTGCGAGCGCCCGCGCAGCTCGTGCGCCCAGTGCGCTGCGGAGGCCATCAGCTCGGCCTGGATCTTCACGTGGTCGATCTCGCCCAGCGCCTGGTGCAACTGGCTCGCGGCCTGCTGGCGCGCGGCCTCGGCACGGGCCGCGTCGAGGTCGGCCGAGCGCACGGCGGTGTCGGCCAGCACGGTGACTCCGCCGGGCTGCACCTCGACATAGCCGCCCGAGACGAACACCGACACGCGCTCGCCCTCCGGCGTCTCGCAATGCACGAAGCCTTCGCGCAGACGGCTGAGCAGCGGCGTGTGGCCGGTCAGGACGCCGAAGGAGCCCTCGGCACCCGGCACCGTGGCCACCCGCACCTCGCCCGCCCAGACGACGCCTTCCATGTTGACGATGGCAAGGCGCAGCGGGCCTGCGGCGGGAGACGAAAGAGAGGCGGAAGACATGGCAGGAAAACGCGGGAAACCGAGCAGCAGACAGAGCGCACAGTCTAGCCCCGCCGGCCCGCGGGGGCGGGCCGCGGGGCCATCCAGAAAGCGACATGGGACACATGTGCCGCAACTCATGCCACAATCACCACTCAGCCGCCGGCTCCAGTGACCGGCGGACTCAGCAACCTGCTGGGGATCCGAAGGCCGCCTTGCGGCGCCTTCTCGCTCCCGATCCTGAAGAATCATCTGCCTAATACTGGCCGCAGCCCCACGGGTTCGCGTCAGGCCGATGCCCCAAGTGCCCTGGACAGGGCGCCTCCTTGAATGAACTTTGACGAACTGAATCTGGCCCCAGAGATCCTGAAGGCCGTGCGTGAACAGGGCTACGAAACGCCGACGCCCATCCAGGCACAGGCCATTCCCGCAGTGCTGCAAGGCCACGATCTGCTGGCCGGCGCGCAGACCGGCACCGGCAAGACCGCAGCTTTCACCCTGCCCCTGCTCAACCGCCTTTCGCAGGGCACGGCTCCCAAGAGCCGCTTCGGTGGCAAGGGCGTTCGCGCCCTGGTGCTGACGCCCACGCGTGAACTCGCGGCCCAGGTCGAAGAGTCCGTGCGCGCCTACGGCAAGTACCTCGACATCAGCTCCACCGTCGTCTTCGGCGGCGTGGGCATGAACCCGCAGATCGACCGCATCAAGCGCGGCATCGACGTGCTGGTGGCCACGCCCGGCCGCCTGCTGGACCTGCAGCAGCAGGGCTTCCTCGACCTGTCCACGGTCGAGATCCTGGTGCTCGACGAAGCCGACCGCATGCTGGACATGGGCTTCATCCACGACGTGAAGAAGATCCTGGCGCTGGTGCCCAAGGACAAGCAGAGCCTGCTGTTCTCGGCCACCTTCAGCGACGAGATCCGCGAGCTGGCCGGCACGCTGCTGAAGAACCCGCAGAGCATCCAGGTCACGCCGCGCAACACCACGGTGCAGCGCATCACCCAGGTGATCCACCCCGTGGGCCGCGGCAAGAAGAAGCAGGTGCTGCTGCACATCATCCAGGAACACAACTGGAGCCAGGTGCTGGTCTTCACCCGCACCAAGTTCGGCGCCAACAACGTGGCCGAATTCCTGACCAAGAACGGCGTCATGGCCATGGCGCTGCACGGCAACAAGAGCCAGAGCGCCCGCACCCAGGCCCTGGCCGGCTTCAAGAGCGGCGAGATCCGCGCCCTGGTCGCCACCGACATCGCGGCACGCGGCATCGACATCGACGAGCTGCCGCACGTCGTCAACTACGAGATCCCGAACGTCCCCGAAGACTACGTCCACCGCATCGGCCGCACGGGCCGTGCCGGCGCCAGCGGCGAGGCCGTGAGCCTGGTCTGCATGGACGAAGAAGGCTTCATGATGGAGATCGAGCGCTTCACCAAGCAGGAGATCCCGGTGCAGGTGCTCGACGGCTTCGGCCCCGAAGCCGGCGAGAAGGCCGAGCCCATCGCCATGGGCCGCCAGACCATCTGGGGCGGCGCCGGCAAGCCGCCGAGCCGTGAAGTCATGCAGGCCGCCGCCAAGGCCGCCCGCAGCGAGATGATGGAACGCATCCGCACTAACAAGGCCGGCCAGGGCCAGGGCGGCGGCGGTGACCGCGGCGGCAAGCCTGCAGGCGGTGGCGGCGGCGGTCAACGCTCCGCTGGCGGCGCCAAGAACGGCGGCGGCAATGGTGGTGGCAACGGCGGCAACGGCGGCCGCCATGGCGGCCCGCGTGCCGGCGGCGGCGCAGGCCCCCGCGGCCCCGCAGCCCAGCCGGGCCGCAGCGCCCCGCGCAGCGGTGGTGGTGGTGGTGGTGGCGGAGCCCCCCGCTTCGACGACAGCCAGCCTCGCCGTGAGAACGCCCACCTGGTCACCCAGGCCGGCGTGAACCTGGGCGCATCGCGCCACGGCGGCGGCACCGGCGGCGGCCAGCCCGACCCGATGCGCACCAGCGTGGACAGCATGGCCGGCAGCGGCCGCCGTGGCGGTGGTGGCTTCCGTGGCGGCAACGGCGGTGGCTATGGCGGTGGTGGTGGTGGCGGCGGCTACGGCGGCGGCGGCAACCGTGGCGGTGGCCGTGGCGGCCCGCGCGGCGGCGGCGGTGGCGGCTACGGCCGCTGAGCCCTCGCGGCCCCGGCATCAGCCCCGCCCTCACGGGTGACGGGCTGACGCCTCCGAATCGAATCCGTCGAATCCATCATTCAGGCCCTGCCGGCTCCCCTGCCGCCAGGGCCTGCTTGTTATGGGTGGTTGACCGCCGCGCCGGCGCCTGGGGGCGCCCACCCCGCCACCCAAGAAAAAAGGCCTGCAAGCGCGATGCTTGCAGGCCTTTGTGCTTGTGGCTTGCCGCTATTGCGGGGGACGAAACCTCCCCCGCATACCGCACGCGCGCCGATCAGGCGAAGTTGGCTTCGGCGAACTTCCAGTTGACCAGCTTGTCGAGGAAGGTCTCGACGAACTTGGGGCGCAGGTTGCGGTAGTCGATGTAGTAGGCGTGTTCCCAGACGTCCACCGTCAGCAGGGCCTTGTCGGCCGTGGTCAGGGGGGTGCCGGCGGCGCCCGTGTTCACGATGTCCACGCTGCCGTCGGCCTTCTTGACCAGCCAGGTCCAGCCGGAGCCGAAGTTGCCCACGGCGCTCTTGACGAAGGCTTCCTTGAAGGCGGCGTAGCTGCCCCACTTGGCCTTGATGGCATCGGCCAGCGCGCCGGTGGGCTCGCTGCCGCCTTGGGGGGCCATGCAGCTCCAGAAGAAGGTGTGGTTCCAGATCTGGGCAGCGTTGTTGTAGATGCCGCCGCTGGACTTCTTGATGATCTCTTCGAGAGACATGCTCTCGAATTCGGTGCCCTTTTGCAGGTTGTTCAGGTTCACCACGTAGGCATTGTGGTGCTTGCCGTGGTGGTATTCCAGCGTTTCCTGGCTGTAATGGGGAGCCAGGGCGTCGATGGCGTAAGGCAGCGGCGGCAGGGTATGTTCCATGGTGAGTCCTTCGTGGGTTGGTTGGAATTCGAGGGCGGCGTCCTGGGAGGGTGCCGGGGTGCGCTCAGGGGCCTTGCGGCTCCGGGCGACTCATGATTGTAGGAAGGAAACGGAGCGCCTCGCTGTAGGCCAGCCGAGCGACCTTGCGGGCCGCGGCACCGCTGCGCAAGGCTTCCCGTAAGGCTCGGCACAGGCGCGCCAAGCCCCCCCCGAGAGCCCCTACAGCAGCCGGCGCTGCGCCACGGTGAGGTCGATCTCGCCCTCAGCCAGGCGGCCGACCAGCGCATCGCCCGGCCGCACCTGGGCCGGCCGCGTCACGGGCTGGCCATGGGCATCGGTCAGCAGGGCATAGCCGCGCTGCAGCACCAGCCGGGGGTCCAGCAGCTGCAGCCGCAGCGCAGCGCGCTCCAGGCGGTCGGACTGGGCCTGCAGGCGCCGCTCCACCGCCGTGGGCAACCGGGCCTGCAGCGCTTGATTTTCCTGGGACATGCGCTGCAGTTTCAATAGCACCGCATGCCGCAGCCGCTGCGCCTGCCGGGCGAGCTGAAGTTGCTGGCGGCCGACCAGGCCCGAGGGCCGGCCCAGCCGCTGGCCGGCCATGTCCAGCCGCTGGTGGCGCAGGTCCATCTGCCGCTGCACGGCGTCCTGCAGGCGCTCGCCCATCAGGTCGAGCGCGCCCAGCCACACGGCGCGCGGCTGCGACACCAGTTCAGCCGCCGCCGTGGGCGTGGGCGCGCGCAAGTCGGCGCAGAAGTCAGCGATGGTGAAATCGGTCTCGTGCCCCACCCCGCTCACCAGCGGCACCGGACTCTGCACGATGGTGCGGGCCAGTTGCTCGTCGTTGAAGGCCCAGAGGTCTTCGATGGAGCCGCCGCCGCGCACCAGCAGGATCACGTCGATGGGCACGGGCTGCCCGCCCG
The DNA here is from genome assembly GCA_041987645.1 of Acidovorax sp. Taxonomy (GTDB): domain Bacteria; phylum Pseudomonadota; class Gammaproteobacteria; order Burkholderiales; family Burkholderiaceae_C; genus Paracidovorax. The sequence goes on from JBHIWE010000029.1 coordinate 6,125, forward strand.
CGCCGGCAAAGCCATCATCGCCCTGCAGCCCGCTTGCCTGCTCGGCATGCCGATACAGTTTCGATAGCGCAGCACAGATCGAAGCGGGTGCCTGGGCGCCCTGCACCAGGGCCGGTGCCAGCACCACCGGAATGTGCGGGACGCGCCGGCGCAGGGCGGTGACCACGTCGTGCAGCGCCGCCGCGCCGGCCGAGGTGACCAGGCCGATGCCGCGCGGCATGAGCGGCAGGGCACGCTTGCGGGCGCCGTCGAACAGCCCTTCGGCCTCCAGCCGGGCCTTGAGCCGCATGAATTGCTCGAAGAGCGCGCCCTGCCCTGCGCGCTGCATGCTCTCGACGATGAGCTGGAGATCGCCCCGCGCCTCATAGACACCCAGCCGGCCGTGCACCTCGACCAGCTCGCCGTCGCGCGGGGCGAAGTCCAGCAGCCCGGCGGAGCGGCGAAACATGGCGCACCGCACCTGGCCGCTCGCGTCCTTCAGCGTGAAGTAGCAGTGCCCGCTGGCCGCGCGCGAAAAACCCGTGATCTCGCCGCGCACGGCCACTGGGTTGAATCGCGCCTCCAGCGCATCAGCAATGGCGCGGCACAGCGCGCCGACCTCCCAGATGCGCGGCGCCGCGCCTGCGTCCGGACGCTCAAACATCGGCGTGGCGCGGCCTGGCGGGCAATGGGGCCGTCGCATTAGTCCACAGAACCAGGGCAGCGGTGCCCCTATCACCCCCCGAAGGCACGACGGCCCGCAGAGCTAGCAAATTCGGCCAAGCCATTGATTTATATGCGTTTTTCACTGCGCGTTTTTTCATCAAAGTGTCAAACCCGTGGATTGGCGCCGTCTGCCACGGTGCGGCGAGCAGGTTGCCCACAAAGTTATCCACAGATTTTGTGGGTGAGTGGAGATCGCGACACAGACGTGGAATGCGCGGTTCCGGCTGCCGGGCGATCCGGCTGGGGGCTCGGCGGCTGGGCCATAATCGCCGGCCGGATTTCATCTGCGCGGAGAGAGAATTGCTGTCGATCATACAAGCCGCAGGCTGGCCCATCTGGCCCTTGATAGCCTGTTCCGTGCTCGCCCTGGCGCTGGTGCTGGAGCGCTTCACCGCGCTGCGCACGGCCCGGGTCGCCCCCCCGAAACTGCTGGACGAAGCCATCGCCGTATCGGCCCGGGCGCTGCCCACGCCCGACGTGGTGAACCAGCTGGCGCAGAACTCCGCACTGGGCGAGGTGCTGGCCACGGGCCTGCGCACGCTCAACAGCCAGCCGCAGAGCACCGAGGCCGATCTGCGCTCCGCCATGGAAGGCGCCGGACGCGCGGTGGCCCACCGGCTCGAAAAATACCTGAACGCGCTGGCGACGATCGCCTCGGCCGCGCCGCTGCTGGGCCTGCTGGGTACCGTCATCGGCATGATCGACATCTTCGGCTCGCAGGCCGGCGGAGGCACCGTCGGCCAGGCCATGGGCGGCGGCAACCCGGCGCAGCTGGCGCACGGCATCTCCATCGCGCTCTACAACACCGCCTTCGGCCTGATCGTGGCCATCCCCACGCTGATCTTCTGGCGCTACTTCCGCAGCCGCGTCGATGCCTACCTGCTGACGCTGGAACTGGCAGCCGAACAGTTCCTGCGCCACCTCACCCGGCTGCGCAAGTAAGCCAGCGCCCCGCCCGAGCCGCCCCCTCGCCTGCCTGCCGCACGCCATGAACTTCCGCCCCCGCACCCAGGATGCGCCCGAGATCAACCTGATCCCGTTCATCGACGTGCTGCTGGTGATCCTCATCTTCCTGATGCTGTCCACCACCTACAGCAAGTTCACCGAGCTGCAGCTGACCCTGCCGGTGGCCGACGCCGAACAGCAGCGCGACCGGCCGCGGGAAATCATCGTCTCGGTGGCCGCCGACGGCCGCTACGCCATCAACAAGACCGCTGTGGAAGGCAAGGCTGTCGAAGGCGTGGCCCGCGCACTGCAGTCGGCGGCATCGGCCACCGGCAAGGACAGCATCGTCATCATCAGCGCCGACGCCTCGTCCCCCCACCAGTCGGTAGTCACCGTGATGGAGGCTGCGCGGCGCGTCGGCCTCTCGCAGATCACCTTCGCCACCAAGTCCTCCGGCAAGGCGGCTGCACGCTAGCGCGCGGCCGCCCCACCCCGCGCAACAAACACCCGCCCATGGCCGCCATGCTGCACAAAGCCTGGTCGCGACGCGGCCCCGTGGCCCGCTGCCTGCTGCCGCTCGCGTGGCTTTACGGCGGGCTGACGGCCGCGCGCCGCGCGCTCTACGCCGCGGGCCTACTGCGCAGCTACCGGGCCGCGGTGCCGGTCGTGGTGGTGGGCAACGTGATCGCCGGCGGCGCGGGCAAGACCCCGATCACGCAGGCCGTGGTGCGCCATCTACAGGCGAACGGGTGGCAGCCCGGCATCGTCTCGCGCGGCTACGGGCGCAGCACGCGTGACTGCCGTGCCGTGCTGCCGCACAGCACGGCCGCAGAGGTGGGCGACGAACCCGCGCTGCTGGCCCGCAGCACGGGCGTGCCGGTCTTCGTCGCCGCCAAGCGCGCCGAGGCGGCCCGGGCGCTGCTGAACGCCCACCCCGCCACCGACGTCATCGTCTGCGACGATGGCCTGCAACACCTGGCCCTGGCCCGCGACCTCGAGCTGTGCGTGTTCAATGACGAAGGCGTGGGCAACGGCTGGCTGCTGCCCGCTGGCCCGCTGCGCGAACCCTGGCCCCGGCCCGTGGACGCCGTACTGCACGCCGGCCCCTGCCCCGCAGGGACCACGGCCCCCGCCTTCGCGCTGCAGCGCGGGCTGGCGGCCGAGGCCGTGCGGGCAGACGGCAGCCGCGCGCCGCTGGCCTCGCTGCGCGGCCAGCCGCTGCATGCAGTGGCCGCCATCGCCCGGCCGCACGACTTCTTCCAGATGCTGCGTGGCCAGGGCCTGACCCTGGCCCGCACCGAGAGCCTGCCAGATCACTATGATTTCGATAGCTGGCAGCCACCGAAAGACAAGGGCCCGCTGCTGATTTGCACCGAAAAGGATGCCGTCAAGCTCTGGGCCCGCTACCCCCAGGCGCTGGCCGTGCCGCTCGCGTTGGAGCTGCCGCCCGCGTTCTTCACGCTCATGGACGCACGGCTGGCCCGGGCCCGGGCCGCGTCGCTATCATCGGCGGCATCCAGCTGACGCGGACGGCGCCGCACGGCCCCAGCGTCCGGCCTGGCCTGCCGGCTCCTCCGCATTGTCCCGATCCCATAACCCCTCCCGCCCTGTGCGGCTCCAAGCCATGGATTCCAAACTGCTCGAACTGCTGGTCTGCCCCGTCACCAAGGGGCCTCTTTCCTTCGACCGCGAACGCCAGGAACTGGTCTCGCGCAGCGCCCGCCTGGCCTACCCGGTGCGCGACGGCATTCCCGTGCTGCTCGAAAACGAAGCCCGCACGCTGACCGACGAGGAAATCGAAGCCGCATGAGCCAGGCCGCGCCCGAATTCACCGTGCTGATCCCGGCGCGCCTGGGCTCCAGCCGCCTGCCGGACAAGCCCCTGGCCGACATTGCCGGTCTGCCCATGGTGGTGCGCGTGGCGCAGCGCGCCGCGCAGAGCGGCGCCCGCCGCATCGTGGTCGCCGCCGATGACCAGCGCATCCTCGATGCCTGCAGCCGCCACGGCGTGCAGGCCGTGCTGACCCGCCCCGACCACGCCAGCGGCAGCGACCGGCTGGCCGAAGCGTGCGAGCTGCTGGGCCTGGCCGGCGACGACATCGTGGTCAACGTGCAGGGCGACGAGCCCCTCATCGACCCGGCCCTGATCGACGCCGTGGCCGGCCTCCTGCCCGCCCGCCCCGACGCCCGCATGGGCACCGCCGCCCACGCCATCGACACGGTGGAGGACTACCTCAACCCCAACGTGGTGAAGGTGGTGCTGGACGGCCGGGGCCTCGCGCACTACTTCAGCCGCGCGCCCATTCCCCACGCCCGCGACCATGCCGCCGGCACCGCCTGGTGGAAGACCGCCGAAGCAGTGCAGGCGGGCCATGCGCCGCTGCGCCACATTGGCCTGTATAGCTACCGCGCCGGCTTCCTGCGCGATTTCCCGCAGCTGCCACCCGCGCCCACCGAACGGCTCGAAGCGCTGGAACAGCTGCGCGCGCTCTGGCACGGCCACCGCATCGCGGTGCATGTGACCGATGCCTCGCCGGGCCCGGGAGTGGACACGCCGGCCGATCTGGAGCGGGTGCGCACGCTGCTGGGCTGAACACCGCCGCCGCGCCTGCTGCGGCGCACCTAGCAGCCCCTTGCGTCGTGCCGATGACGCGTCAGTTTGGTGCAGTTATCGCGTGCTATCCTCGCCCGCAATGATTGCACCCGGCTGGCGCACGCTCGCCTGCGGCCGGTTGCCAGCCAAATTCAACATTGAGAGGACATCCATGAAGCTGATTCTTTTGGGCGCGCCCGGCGCAGGAAAGGGCACCCAGGCCGCGTTCATCTGCAAGCAATACGGCATTCCGCAGATCTCCACCGGTGACATGCTGCGCGCTGCCGTCAAGGCCGGCACGCCGCTGGGTCTGCAGGCCAAGGCCGTCATGGATGCCGGCCAGCTGGTAAGCGACGATCTCATTATCAATCTGGTGAAGGAGCGCATCGCCCAGCCCGACTGCGCCCAAGGCTTCCTGTTTGACGGCTTCCCCCGCACCATCCCCCAGGCCGACGCGATGAAATCCGCCGGCGTGAAGCTCGATTACGTGCTGGAGATCGACGTACCCTTCGATGCCATCATCGAACGCATGAGCGGCCGCCGCTCGCACCCGGCCAGCGGCCGCACCTACCACGTCAAGTTCAACCCGCCCAAGGTCGAAGGCAAGGACGACGTGACCGGCGAAGACCTGATCCAGCGCGAAGACGACAAGGAAGAGACCGTCAAGAAGCGCCTGGAGGTGTACAGCGCCCAGACCCGTCCGCTGGTCGACTACTACTCCACCTGGGCCCAGCAAGACGCCGACAACGCTCCCAAGTACCGCGCCATCAGCGGCACGGGAACGGTCGAAGAGATCACGCAGCGCGCGCTGCAGGCGCTCTCCCACTGAAAGGCCCCGACCTGCTTCTGCCCCTTTGTGGGGCGGAAGGTGCAAAGAAAGACGCCCCGCACTGCGGGGCGTTTTGCATGGGGCGATCACACCGATGAGCGATCAGCCCTTCGGTGCGGCCAGCAATTCCAGCAACAGAGACACTCGCAGCTTCACGGCGCCCAGGCCCTCCTCGTCGGCCGCCAGCGCATCTCCCGGGCGCGGCAGCACGCGGCCCAGACCGCAACGGGAGGTGACGCGCACCAGCACCCCTGCCGCCTGGGCGCGCACCAACGCCGCCTCCAGATCCTGGTGCAGCGTTCCGTTGCCTGTGGCGGCCACGGCCAGCCCATCGACCCCATCGGCCACCAGCAGATCCACGAGCCGGCCGCTGGCGCCGGCATGGCTCAGCACCACCTCCACCCGCGGCCAGCTATCAGCAGGCCTGGCCAGCAACGCCAACGCGCCAGCGTGGATCGCCGCGGCGTCAGGCCAGCCGCGGGCCAGGCGTACCTGGCCTTCTTCCACCCAGCCCAGCGGCCCTGCGTCGCCCGAGTCGAACGCGTCCACACGATAGGGATGGACCTTGCGCACCAGCGCAGCGCCGTGCAGCACGCCGGCCGCTACCGCCACCACGCCGCGCGCGCCCGGCGTGGACGCCACGGCGACAGCGTCGAGCAGGTTCTGCGGGCCGTCGGGCGTCAGCGCCGTCGCCGGCCGCATCGCGCAGGTCAGCACGACGGGCTTGGAAGCCTCCAGCACCAGCCGCAGGAACCACGCCGTTTCCTCCAGCGTGTCGGTGCCGTGCGTGATGACGATGCCTTGGACCTGCGGGTCCGCCAGATGCGCCTGGCAGCGCTGTGCCAGGCGCATCCAGACGTTCAAATCCATGTCCTTGCTGTCCAGCTGGGCGACCTGTTCGGCGACCAGCTCGCCCCCAGCCGCGCGGGCCAGACCCGGAACAGCGCCCAGCAGTTGCTGCACGCCCACCTGACCGGCTTTGTAGCCGATGTTGTCCGCTCCATCGCGGGCCGTTCCGGCAATCGTGCCGCCCGTGCCCAACACCACCATTTTTCTAGCGCCCACTTGCATCCTTCAAAAAACTGGTCAAAAATACAGTTACTGGATTAAAAAACAGTCCCGCCGGTCCTCCGGCCACCGCTTCGCACTGGAACCTTGCCATGCTCGACAGCCCCAAGCTCACCGCCCGCCAGCAGCAGATCCTGGATCTCATCCAGACCGCCATCTCGCGCACCGGCGCACCGCCCACCCGGGCAGAAATCGCTGCAGAACTGGGGTTCAAGTCCGCCAATGCGGCCGAAGAACACCTGCAGGCCCTGGCACGCAAGGGCGTGATCGAACTGGTCAGCGGCACATCGCGCGGCATCCGCCTGCGCAGCGAAACCGTGCGCTCCATCAACGCCGCACGCGGAACGCAGTTCCACCTGCCCATTCCCGGCCTATCGCAGCTCATGCTGCCGCTGATCGGCCGCGTGGCTGCAGGCTCGCCGATTCTCGCCCAGGAACACGTGGACCAGACCTACAGCGTGGAAGGCAGCCTCTTTCAGCACAAGCCCGACTACTTGCTCAAGGTGCGCGGCATGTCCATGCGCGACGTCGGCATCATGGACGGTGATCTGCTCGCAGTGCAGGCCACGCGCGAGGCCCGCAACGGGCAAATTATCGTGGCGCGACTGGGTGACGACGTCACCGTCAAACGACTGCGCCGCACCGGCAGCGGCATCGAACTGCTGCCCGAGAACCCGGATTACCCCGTCATCACCGTCCAGCCTGGCGAGCCGTTCGAAATCGAAGGCCTCGCCGTCGGTCTCATTCGCAACACCATGCTGATGTAAGGCGGCACGGCGCGCCGCAGGTGGCGGGCGTCTGGCCTTAGTGCGGGAGTGCAGCGCACAGCGCTGCGCCCCCCAGCCCTACAGGCCAACCCTGCGGCGAGTCGCCCAATGGCAATCCTGCCTGTGTTCAACCCTCCGTGCCCTCGCACGAAGCCGGCAGATCGAACGCACGGTGTGACAGACGGAGTGAATGGCCCGTCGATCATCGCAAGGCGCGCAATGCGTGCAGCAGATCGACCCCCAGCAAGGCAGTCAGTCGGCCCTCGCCCTCGTCCACCGAATGCAGATCCCGCCGGCGCAGTGCGCGGCACGAACCACGATGGAGTTTTCACATGGGAATTGCCCTGATTGCCCTCACTTCGCTGTCGCAGCCCGTCAAGGCGCTGACCCAGTTCCTGGGCGGCCCTGCCCGCCATAAGAGCCTGCCGGCGCTGCAAGCGGCCGATGCCTCGCGGCCCGCCACCTCCGCTTCCGCCACAGCCGCGCCTGAAGCCACGCAGCAGCCTGCAAGCCAGCACGCTGCCGGGCCGTTCCCGGCCTGGACGGCGGCTCCAACCGCTGCCGCTGGCACCGCCGTAGCGCTCGCAACATCCACCGACGCACTGAAGCCCCACGGCGGCCCCCGCCCTTCCAGGGGCCGGCTCGCAGGAGGAATCAAGCGGCCATCGGCCGTACCGGCGACCTCCGTCATGCCTGCCAATGCAGCGCCGGCCCACGCGCCCCGGCCTGCAGCAACGCCGTGGATGAATGTACCTGCCTCCCGGCCCCGCGCGGCTGCAGCGGCCAATGCGGACCGCTTTCACCCTGCCGGTGGCTCGGCCGCAGCAGACGCCGCCAGCGAGGCCCGCTCTGCGACGCCCCGCCCGCTGCTGCGGGTGCTGCGCCGGGTGCAGGTGGGCGAACCGGCCCGGCTGGTGATCTCTGGCCGCATGGCCGACGTGTGTGCAGAGCTGGACCGGCTGGTGGCATCGGAGGGCCGCCTGGCGTTGTAATCAGCCTTCGCCTACCACAGACGTGGCCGCGCAGGCGCGGCCGGCCCACACCTCGCATCAGCCGGGTGCGAGGTGTGGCGGTCCCAGACGCGAGGGCCGGTGCGCGCTGCGCCGGCATCAATACCAGCAGCAAAATCGCCATCAGCAGCAGCGCATGTCACGTGGCCACCGAGGACGCGGCTGCGCCGCCGGGCGCCTCAGGTATTGATCTGCGCCCAGAGCTTGTCCAGCCGCTTCACGCTCACCGGCTGGGGCGTGCGCAGCTCCTGCGCGAAGAAGCTCACGCGCAACTCCTCGAGCAGCCAGCGCAGCTCCTGCATGCGCGCATCGACCTGGCCCTTGCGTTCGGCCACCAGGCGCCAGTAGCGCTGCTCCTGCGGGCGCAGCTCCGTCAGGCGGGAGGCGTCGCGCGCGGGGTCGGCGCGGTATTTCTCCAGTCGCAGCGTGATGGCCTTGAGGTAGCGCGGGAAGTGCGCGAGCTGCGTCCAGGGCGCGGCAGCGATGAATTGCTTGGGCATCAGGCGCTGGAGCTGCTGCTGGGCATCCTGCGTGGCCTCGGGCGCGTTCTTGGTGTCCTTGATCTTGCGCACGGCGGCGGCGTATTCGACCAGGATGGTGCCAGCCAGGCGCGCCACCTCGTTGGCGATGAGCGTCAGGCGGCCCCGGCCTTCGTCCACGCGGCGCTTGAACTCGGCCTCGTGCGTGGGCAGCGGGTCCTGCAGGAAGGCGCGGTCCAGGGCGATGTCCAGGATCTGGCTGCGCAACTCTTCCTGCGTGCCCAGCGGCATGTAGGCCACGGCCATCTTCTGCAGGTCGGGGATGTTCTTTTCCAGGTACTTGAGCGCGTCCTTGATCTGCAGCGCGAACAGCCGCCGCAGGCCGGCGCGGTGCTTGGCCGCAGCCACCTCCGGTTCGTCGAACACCTCGATGCTGACCGCATCGCCGCCGTCGATGAGGGCCGGAAAGCCGATCAGCGTCTGGCCTGCCTTGCGGATCTCCATCAGCTCGGGCAGTTCGCCGAAGGTCCAGGCGGTGTAGCGCTGGCCCGCGGGCACCGCCGGCGCGGAGGGAGCCGCAGCCGGCACCGGAGCACCCGTGCTCCTTTTCGCTTCATTTTTGATAGCTGACTGCGAAGAATTTACCTGGGCCGCAGGCTCTTTCGACCCCGAACCCTGGCCCAGCTTCAGCCCGGCCAGCGCCTGGAACGCGCCACGCGCCTTGGCGCCCCATTCGGCCTTGAGCGCGCCCAGATTGCGGCCGTGGCCGAGCTGGCGGCCGTGCTCATCGACGACGCGGAAGTTCATGAACAGGTGCGGGCTCAGCATGTCGAGCTTGAAGTCGGCGCGCTTCACGTCGAGCGAGGTTTCGTCGCGCACCTGCTTGAGCAGGGCATCGGTCAGGCTGCCCTGGCCGAAGCGCTCGGGCGTGCTGAACAGCTCGGCGATGCGCGCCGCGCTCTCGGGCAGCGGCACGAAGCGGCTGCGCGGGCGCTGCGGCAGGCTTTTCAGCAGGGCCTGGATCTTCGCCTGCAGCATGCCGGGCACCAGCCACTCGCAGCGCTCGTCGCTGACCTGGTTGAGCACGAAGAGCGGCACCGTGACGGTCAGCCCGTCGCGCGCGTCGCCGGGTTCGTGCAGGTAGCTCGCGGCGCAGTCCACGCCGCCCAGGCGCACGGTCTTCGGGAACGCGTTGCTGGTGATGCCGGCGGCCTCGTGCCGCATCAGCTCTTCGCGGGTGAGCTTGAGCAGGTCCGGGTTCTGGCGCGAGGCCTCGCCATACCAGGCCTCGAAACCCGCGCCGGTGCAGATGTCGGCCGGCAGCTGCTGGTCGTAGAAGGCGTAGATCAGCTCGTCGTCCACCAGCACGTCCTGCCGGCGCGACTTGTGTTCCAGCTCTTCCACCTTGGCGATGAGCTTCTGGTTGGCGGCGAGGAACGGCAGGCGCGTCTCCCACTGCCCGCCCACCAGCGCCTCGCGGATGAAGATCTCGCGCGCGGCATGCGGATCGACCTTGCCGAAGTTGACGCGACGGTTGTTGTAGATGACCAGGCCGTAGAGCGTGGCCCGCTCCAGCGCCGAGACCTGCGCGGCCTTCTTCTCCCAGTGCGGGTCCAGCAGCTGTTTCTTGAGCAGGTGGCCGCCGATCTGCTCGACCCATTGCGGCTCGATGGCAGCGATGCCCCGGCCGAAGAGCCGCGTGGTCTCCACCAACTCGGCCGCGACGATCCAGCGCCCGGGCTTCTTGTTCAGGTGGGCGCCCGGGTGCTTGTAGAACTTGATGCCGCGCGCGCCCAGGTACCAGTCTTCCTCGTCGCTCTTGGCGCCCACGTTGCCCAGCAGGCCCGCGAGCATCGAGAGGTGGATCTGCTCGTAGCCGGCGGGGGTGGTGTTGAGCTTCCAGCGGTGCTCGGTCACCACCGTGAGCAGCTGGGTGTGGATGTCGCGCCACTCGCGCAGGCGGCGGATGCTGATGAAGTTCTGCCGCAGCAGCGATTCGTACTGGCGGTTGCTGAGCTTGTGGGTGGGCTGCGCTGCCGCGGCCGTATCGGCGGGCTCGTGCGCGGCCGTCAGGCGCTGGGCCACGGGCAGGCTGGCCTGGGCGCGCGTGCCCTGCCGGGCGGCACGCTGGGCAGCTTCTTTCTGCGCCCGGGCCGACGGCAGGCTGGGCGCGCCGCCGCGCGCCTCGTTGATCCACTTCCAGAGCTTGAGGTAGCCGCTGAATTCGCTCTTCTCGTCGTCGAACTTGGCATGCGCCTGGTCGGCCTGCTGCTGCGCCTCCAGCGGGCGGTCTCGCACGTCCTGCACCGACAGCGCCGAGGCGATCACCAGCACCTCCTCCAGCGCCTGGCGCTCGCGCGCCTCCAGGATCATGCGGCCCACGCGCGGGTCGAGCGGCAGGCGCGACAGCTCCACGCCCATGGGCGTGAGCTCGTTGGCGTCGTCCACCGCGCCCAGTTCGCCCAGCAGCTGGTAGCCGTCGGCGATGGCGCGGCCCGAAGGCGCCTCGATGAACGGGAACTGCGCCACATCGCCCAGGTGCAGCGACTTCATGCGCAGGATGACGCCGGCCAGCGACGAGCGCAGGATTTCCGGGTCGGTGAAGCGCGGGCGGCTATTGAAGTCTGCCTCGTCGTAGAGGCGGATGCAGATGCCGTTCGCCACGCGCCCGCAGCGGCCGGCGCGCTGGTTGGCGGCCGCCTGGCTCACCGGCTCGATCAGCAGCTGCTCCACCTTGCTACGAAAACTGTAGCGCTTGACCCGCGCCGTACCTGCGTCGATGACGTAACGGATGCCAGGCACGGTGAGCGAGGTCTCGGCTACGTTGGTGGCCAGCACGATGCGCCGCCCGGTGTGGCCTTCGAAGATGCGGTCTTGCTCGGCCTGCGACAGGCGGGCGAAGAGCGGCAGCACCTCGGCATTGCGCATCACGGGCTGGTGGGCGAGGTGCTTGCGCAGATGGTCGGCGGCCTCGCGGATCTCGCGCTCGCCGGGCAGGAAGATCAGGATGTCGCCGCCCGCATTGCCGGCCCAGAGTTCATCCACGCCGTCGGCGATGGCTTCGTTCAGGCCGTAGTCGCGGCTGTCCTCGAAGGGACGGTAGCGCTGCTCCACCGGAAAGGTGCGCCCGGAGACGTAAATCACGGGAGCCGGCCCCTTGGCCGATTCGAAGTGCTTGGCGAACCGGTCCGCGTCGATGGTGGCCGAGGTGACGACGATCTTCAGATCGGGCCGGCGCGGCAGGATCTGGCGCAGGTAGCCCAGCAGGAAGTCGATGTTCAGGCTGCGCTCGTGGGCCTCGTCGATGATGAGCGTGTCGTAGGCCTTGAGCAGCGGGTCGGTCTGCGTTTCGGCCAGCAAAATGCCGTCGGTCATCAGCTTGACCGAGGCGCCCTTGGAGAGCCGGTCCTGGAAGCGCACCTTGTAGCCCACCACCTCGCCCAGCGGCGTCTTCAGCTCTTCCGCGATGCGCTTGGCCACGCTGCTGGCGGCAATGCGGCGCGGCTGGGTGTGGCCGATGAGCTGGCCTTTCTCGCCCGGGCGGGCATTGCACCGGCCCCGGCCCAGGGCCAGCGCGATCTTGGGCAGCTGGGTGGTCTTGCCGGAGCCGGTTTCGCCGCACACGATGATGACCTGGTGCTGCCTCAGGGCCGCCATGATCTCGTCGCGCTTGCCGGAGACGGGCAGGGATTCGGGGAATTCGATGCGCAGCGCGGGCGCGGCGGGCGGAAGGTGGGAAGGCGCGGATTCGTTCATGAAGGGCTGCATTATCCGAGCCCGCCGCCGCTGCCGTGCGGTCCGCAGTGCATGGCCCCGCCGGCATGCCTCGCCCGGCCCCGTGGCCTATGGTGACAGGGCCTGTTCCGGCGCGCGTGCCAGGCCTGGGCATGCCATGCATCCGTTTGGCGCCTGCCATACCTAGAGGTTCTACCAATTCATGCGGATCAACAACTAGTTATAGACTTTATCCGATAGCCTGACTAACGATAACCTTTGTAAACAGGCTGCACCGATGCCGGGCCCCACCGCCCGGATCGGAACCACGGAGACACAAGTCGAGATGTTCGCCCCCGCCGCGCCTTCGCCTGCGAAGACTCCCGCACTGCGCCGCCACTGCATGGAAGCGATCCGCCTTCCTTCACGTGCGGACCGTGGCCCGGCCGGCAGCCATCCCGCAGCGCGCAGCCCCCAGCCCGGCTGCCGCACCACCGAGTGCCCCCAGCACATGCCGCACCGATCGGACGGCATCAACGACCAGAGAGTAGCGCGACCTGCACACGGACCATCGCTGGGCTCCAGCGCCATGGACGGCCCGTGCACGGGCGATTGGAAGGAGACATCCATGAACACGAAAACGACGACAAAGAAGCAGCAACGCGGCACCCGCCACCACTGGTGCGCAGCCCTGATCGGCACCACGGCCGCCCTGGCAGCGCATGCGCAGACGCCGCCCGCGGGCGGCTCCAGCGTCAATATCTACGGTCTGATCGACGTCGGCGTGGAGCATGTCACCAACGTGGGCGCCGGCGGCGACGGCCTGAACCGCATGCCCAGCAACACGGGCACCCTGCCCTCGCGCCTGGGATTTCGCGGCACAGAGGACCTGGGCGGCGGGCTCAAGGCCATCTTCACGCTGGAAATGGGCCTCGCGCCCGACCAGGGCACGCTGGGCCAAGGCGGCCGCGGCTTCGGCCGCCAGTCGTTCGTCGGGCTGCAGGGCCCCTGGGGCACGGTGACGGCCGGCCGCCAGTATTCGATGCTGTTCTATTCGATGCTCGATGCCGACGTGATCGGCCCGGCCGTGTACGCCGCAGGCTCGCTCGACAGCTACATCCCCAACGCCCGCGCCGACAACTCCCTGGCCTACCGGGGCACCTTCAGCGGCCTCACCCTGGGCGCCGAATACAGCTTCGGCCGTGACACGGTCAACGCCGGCCCCAGCCCCGTGGGCACCAATTGCGCCGGCGAGAGCGCCACCGACAAGAAGGCCTGCCGCCAGTGGTCCGCCCTGGTCAAGTACGACGCGCCCACCTGGGGCGCCGCCCTGGCCTACGACCGGCAGAACGGCCGCAACACCACGTCGGCCACCGACCTGGTGTTCGGCAATCTCAACAGCAGCAGCAAGACTGACACGCGCCTGGCCGTGAACGGGTACGTGAAAGTGGCGGGCGCCAAGGTCGGCGCAGGCCTGATCCGCCGCGACAACGACGGCGACGCCATCAAGCCGCGCAGCGACCTCTGGTTCGTCGGCGCCTCCTACCCGCTCACCGGCAACCTGACGCTGGACGGCCAGTACCTGCGCATCAACTACAAGTCGGTCAACGACTTCGACTCGCAAATGCTGGTCGCACGCCTGACCTATGCGCTCTCCAAGCGAACCGCGGTCTACACCCAGATCGGCCACATCCGCAACGACCGCCTGGCCGCCGTTTCGGTCAGCGGCGGCGCTGCCGGCAGCAACCCGGCTGCGGGCGCCTCCCAAACCGGCTTCAACGTGGGCGTGCGCCATGCGTTCTGACGCCCCGGCCCCTTCCCTCTCCAGGAACATCGCCATGACTAATCGACGCCAGTTCGTCCAGACCCTCGGCTCCATCACCGCCCTCGGGGCTCTATCTCCCTTTGCCGCGTTCGCGCAGACGCTGGACACCGCCCGCGTGGTGGTGGGCTTTCCTCCCGGCGGCACGGCCGACGTGATGGCCCGCCGCGTAGCCGACCGCCTGCCTGCGGGCGGCTACGTGAAGACCGCCGGCATCGTTGACAACAAGAGCGGTGCGGGCGGACGCATCGCCGTGGAAACCGTCAAGGCCGCCGCGCCGGACGGCGCCACGCTGCTGCTGACGCCGCACTCGGTGCTCACGGTCTTCCCGGGCATCTACCCCAAGCTCAGCTACAAGCCGTTCGAGGATCTGGTGCCCGTGTCCCTGGGCGCCATCATGTCGCACGCACTGGCCGTGGGCCCCGCGGTGCCGGCCAACGTGAAGACGGTGGCCGACTTCCTGGCCTGGGCCAAGGCCAATCCTAAGGAAGCAAGCTACGGCTCACCTGCCGCCGGCTCCATTCCCCACTTCATCGGCGCGCTGCTCAGCAAGAACAGCGGCATCGACCTGCGGCATGTGCCCTACCGCGGTTCCATCCCCGGCGTGACCGACACGGTGGGCGGGCAGATCGCCGCCATGATCACGCCGGTGGGCGACTTCCTGCCCCAGGCCAAGACCGGCAAGCTGCGCATCCTGGCCACCTCCGGCCCCAAGCGCACGCCGTTCACGCCCAACGTGCCCACCTTCTCGGAGCAGGGGTTCGACTACATCAAGTTCGACGAGTGGTATGGCTTCTACGCCCCGGCCCGCACGCCCGCCCCGGTGGTGGAGGCCGCCAGCGTCGCCATCAACAAGGCGCTGCAGGACAAGGCGGTGATCGAGAACCTGGCGACCTTCGGGCTCATCGCGGGCGGATCGACCCCGGCCGAACTCGACGCCATGACGCACGAGGAATTCAAGCGCTGGGCGCCCATCGTCAAGCAAATCGGCTTCACCGCCGAGTCCTAGACCGCAACCTGCGGCCGGCCTGCGCACCCGGGCCGGCCCGCTCGCAGGCGCCGGCACTGGCATGCGCGCAGGCCACCGCTGCTCCATAACCATACATAACAACACCCTTTGAATCGGCCTGCGCCGAGTGCGGGCCGGAGGAGACACACCATGCACACGTCGTTCAATCCGGCGCCCCGGCGCCCCTCAGGCGGCTGGCTCGCTGCTGCCGCCACGCTCACTGCGGCCATCGGTCTCACAGGCTGCGGCGGCGGTGACGACGGCCCGCCGCAGCTGGCCGCAGCCACGCCCGCCAAGCTCGCCACCTGCAGCAGCCTCGCAACGCTGGCGCTGCCGGGCACCCGCATCACCTCAGTCACCACGGTGGCCGTCAGCGACGGCAGCAACGGCCAGCCCGCGCTGCCCGAGCACTGCCTGGTGCAGGGCCAGATGAACGAACGCATCAGCCCCGTGGACGGCAATCGCTACGCCATCGGCTTCGAGATGCGCCTGCCGCGCGACTGGAACGGGCGCTTCTTCCACCAGGGCAACGGCGGGCTCGATGGCTCGGTGGTGCCCGCCACAGGTGGTATCGGCGGCGGCGGCCCGACCACGACCGCGCTGGCCATGGGCTTCGCCGTGCTCAGCTCCGACGCAGGCCACCCTCAGCCCACTCCGTTCTTCGGCGCCGACCCGCAGGCACGGCTGGACTACGGCTATCAGGCCGTCGGCAAGCTCACGCCCATAGCACGCAGCGTGATCCAGGCGGCCTACGGCAAGGCGCCCGACCGCTCCTACTTCGCCGGCTGCTCCAACGGCGGCCGCCACGCCATGGTGACTGCAGCGCGCTACGCGCAGGACTACGACGGCGTGCTGGCCGGCAACCCAGGCTTCCACCTGCCCAAGGCGGCCAGCGCCCAGCTGTGGAAGGTGAAGCAGTACGCCAGCATCGCCAGGAACGGCGCCAACGGCCAGGTGGACATCTCGACCGCCGTGACGCCGGCCGAATACAGCACCGTGGCCGCCAGCATCACCGCCAAGTGCGATGCGCTGGACGGCGTCAAGGACGGCATCGTCTCCGACGTGGCCGCCTGCCAGAGCGCATTCGACATCCAGGCGGACGTGCCCACCTGCAGCGGGGCACGCACCGGCTCGTGCCTCACGCCCGAGCAGAAGAACACGGTGCAGCGCATCTTCGCCGGCCCACGCCTGGCCGACGGCACGCCCGCCTATTCCAACACCTGGTTCGATCCGGGCGTGGCCGGCAAGGACTTCGCGCTCTGGCACTACTTCATCGCGCAGAACCTCGATCCGGGCTCGGTGTCGCTGGTCTTCAACACGCCGCCCATGCCGGTCGCCACGTTCATGGGCACACCGCCCGCGCAGATCGCGCTGAACTACGACCTGGACCGCGACTACGGAAAGCTCTTCGCCACCAACGGCACCTACACGGAGTCGGGCTGGTCGTTCATGACGCCGCCGGACGAAACCAACCTTTCCACGCTGCGCAACCGGGGGGCCAAGCTGATGGTCTATCACGGCACGGCCGATGGCGTATTCAGCGCGGCCGACACTGCACGCTGGTATGACCGGCTGCAGCAGGCCGAGCTGGGCCACGCCGCGAGCTATGCGCGTCTCTACCTGGTGCCCGGCATGAACCACTGCGCCAACGGCCCGTCCACCGACCAGTTCGACATGGTGACGGCACTGGTCAACTGGGTCGAAAAAGGCCAGGCTCCCGACCGCGTGATCGCCAAGGCGCGCGGCGCGGGCTCCAACGTCCCCAACCCTGAAGTGCCCGCCAGCTGGAGCGCCGGGCGCACGCGGCCCCTGTGCCCCTATCCGTTGGTGGCGCGCTACAACGGCTCGGGCAACGTGGAGAGCGCCGACAGCTTCAGCTGCAAGTCCTGAGCGCTGAGTGGCCCCGCTGGCAACGGGGCCGACCGAGCCTTGCGGTAACGGGTGGAAACAAGACCCGTTCTGCGCGGCGGCGGCGGGCGCGCAGGGAGGATGTGAGCCACTATCATTCCGGCCTTCGCCCCGCCCGCTCTCCACTGCCCCTGCCGCACGCCGCCATGTCTGCACTGTCCGCCGTCTTCAACTTCACCTTCGTTCCCTGGTTCCGCTCGGTCGCACCGTACATCCACAAGTTCCGGCACCAGACCTTCGTGATCGGCCTGCCGGGCGAGGCCATCGCGGCCGGCAAGCTGCAGTCCATCGCGCAGGACCTGGCAATGATCCAGGCCATGGGCGTGAAGATCGTGCTGGTGCACGGCTTTCGCCCGCAGGTGAACGAGCAGCTGCTGGCCAAGGGGCACGAGCCCCGCTATTCGCACGGCATCCGCGTGACCGATTCGGTAGCGCTCGACTGCGCGCAGGAGGCGGCGGGCCAGCTGCGCTACGAGATCGAGGCCGCTTTCAGCCAGGGCCTGCCCAACACGCCCATGGCGGGCTCCACCGTGCGGGTGATCTCTGGCAACTTCATCACCGCCCGGCCGGTGGGCATCGTCGATGGCGTGGACTTCAAGCATTCCGGCCTGGTGCGCAAGGTGGACACGGCCGGCATCCGCCGATCGCTGGACATGGACGCGCTGGTGCTGCTCTCGCCCTTCGGCTTCTCGCCCACGGGCGAGGCCTTCAACCTGACGATGGAAGAAGTGGCCACCTCGGTCGCCATCGCGCTCAAGGCCGACAAGCTGGTCTTCGTCTCCGAAATCCCCGGCATCCGCAACGACCCGCAGGCACCCGAGAGCGAAGACAACCCCATCGATACCGAACTGCCTCTGGATCTTGCACGCCGCATGGTCGCCACGCTTCCCGCAGCCCAGCACCCCACCGACACCGCCTTCTACCTGCAGCACTGCGTGAAGGCCTGCGAAGGCGGCGTGGAGCGCAGCCACATCATTCCGTTCGCGGTCGACGGCTCGCTGCTGCTGGAGATCTACGTCCACGACGGCATCGGCACCATGATCGTCGATGAAAAACTCGAGGAGCTGCGCGAGGCGACACCCGACGACGTGGGTGGCATCCTGCAGCTGATCGAGCCGTTCGAGAAGGACGGCACGCTGGTCAAACGCGACCGTACCGAGATCGAGCGCGACGTGGCCAACTACACCATCATCGAGCACGACGGCGTGATCTTCGGCTGCGCGGCGCTCTACCCCTATCCCGAAGCCGGCACCGCCGAAATGGCGGCCGTCACCGTGTCGCCGCAGAGCCAGGGCACGGGCGACGGCGAGAAGCTGCTCAAGCGCATCGAGCAGCGCGCCCGCATCATGGGCCTGAAAAGCATCTTCGTGCTCACCACGCGCACGATGCACTGGTTCATCAAGCGCGGCTTCCAGCCGGTGGACCCGGACTGGCTGCCCGAGGCCCGCAAGAAGAAATACAACTGGGACCGCAAGAGCCAGGTGCTGGTCAAGAACCTGTAGCGCCACCGGCGCGCAGGGCCGCCGCCTGCCGCGCCACCTGGGCGATGGCGGCATCGCGCACCGCGGGCGCAGCGGGCGCCCCGCCCGTCATGTAGCAGGCCACCACCAGCGGCGCCGCGCCGCCCGGCGGCCACAGCACGCCGATGTCGTTGGAAGAGCCCAGGGCGCCCGTGCCCGTCTTGTCGCCCACCCGCCAGCCCGGCACGCCCGCGCGCAGGCGCCGGTCCCCCGTCTTGTTGCCCACCAGCCAGGCCGTGAGCTGCGCGCGCGATGCGGCCGAGAGCGCATCGCCCAGCGCGAGGCGCTGCAGCGTGCGGGCCATGGCCGTGGGCGTGGTCGTGTCGCGCGGATCGCCCGGCAGGGCCTCGTTCAGCGCGGGCTCGATACGGTCCAGCCGCGTGAACTCGTCGCCCAGGGAACGCAGGAAAGCCGTGTAGCACGCCGGCCCGCCGTGGCGCGCCAGCAGCAGGTTGGCGGCGGTGTTGTCGCTCAGCGTGACGGCGGCCTCGCAAAGTTCGCCCACGGTCATGCCGTCTGCGCCCGGGCCCGCGTGCTTTTCGGTGGCGGGCGAATACGGCACCAGCGCATCCCGCTCGAAATGCACGCGCTGCACGAGCGATTCCTTGCCCTGATCCACCAGGGCCAGCAACCAGCCCGCCAGGGCCATCTTGAAAGTGCTGGCCATGGGAAAGCGCTCGTCCTCGCGCCAGCCCCAAGCGCGGCCCGTGGCGGTGTCGAGCACGGCCACGCCCAGCCGGGCACCCTGCAGCGTCGCTTCCAGCGCCTGCATGGCGCTGCGCCAGGCCGCGGCACCCGGCGCTGCGGTCGTCGCCGTAGCAGCCAGGGCCGCAGGTATAGGTGCCAGCAGGCTCCACGCCCCCACCAGCCCCCGGGAAAACTCTCTTCTTTTCATGCAACACCCCCCGATCAATGCACACGGACTCAAAGATACGGGCCGACTGGCTCGCGCACCATCGCCAATAATCGCAAGCACCCCCTCAAAAAACTGGGGACTCCCCCGCCCTCCCCTGCACCATGCACCTCCCGCTCAATGCCCTGCGCGCGTTCGAGGTAGCGGCCCGGCACCTGAACCTGACCCGCGCGGCTGAGGAACTGAACGTGACCCAGACGGCGGTCAGCCAGCACATCCGCAATCTGGAAGAGCGCCTGGGCAAGCCGCTCTTTCGCCGGCTGCCCCGGGGCCTCGCGCTCACCGACGAGGGCCAGGCCCTGCTGCCCGCACTGGTGGACGCCTTCGGCCGCATCGCCCAGGCGCTGGAGCAGTTCGATGACCGCCGCCCCCGCGAGGTGCTGACCGTAGGGGCCGTGGGCACCTTCGCCGTGGGCTGGCTGCTGCCGCGCCTGCGGGACTTCCAGCAGGCCTGCCCGTTCGTGGACCTGCGCCTGCACACGCACAACAACCGGGTCGATCCGGCGGCCGAAGGGCTGGACTACGCCATCCGCTTCGGCGACGGCGCCTGGCATGGCACGGCGGCCGACCGGCTGCTGGAGGCGCCGCTCTCGCCCCTGTGCGCGCCGGCCGTCGCCGCGCGGCTGCGCACGCCCGGCGACCTGGCCCGCGAGCCGCTGCTGCGCTCCTATCGGCCGGACGAATGGCCCGCCTGGTTCGCCGCAGCCGGCCTGCCCTGCCCGCTGCTGCGCGGCATGGTCTTCGACACCTCGCTGGCGCTGGCGGAAGCCGCCGCCCAGGGCGCGGGCGTGGCGCTGCTGCCCGTGCGCCTCTTCACGCGCGAGCTGCAGCAGGGCCGACTGGTGCAGCCCTTCGCGCAGACCGAGATCGCCATCGGCGCGTATTGGCTCACGCGGCTGCATTCGCGCACGCCGGGCCCGGCCATGCAGGCCTTTCGCGACTGGCTGCTGGCGGCCTGCGCGGCACCGGCCTGACGATGCCGACTGCCGGGCAACGCGAGCAGCGCCATTGAGCCGCCCGGTATCATCGCCGCCCCATGCCCACCACGCCCATCTCGCCGAGCGCGCCGACCTCCGCCGCCTTTCTCACCGCCGCCCTGTACCTGTTCGTCGATCTGCCCGACTATGCCGCGCTGCGGGATCCGCTGCAGGCGCTGTGCGAGGCGCACGGCGTGCGCGGCATGCTGCTGCTGGCACCCGAAGGCATCAACGGCACCATCGCCGGCAGCCCAGCAGGCGTGCAGGCCGTACTGGCCTGGCTGCGCAAGGATGCGCGCCTAGCGCCACTGAAGCACAAGGAAGCGCTGGGCGAACGGCAACCGTTCTACCGCATGCGCGTGCGGCTCAAGCGCGAGATCGTCACCCTGGGCGTGCCCGGCCTGCAGCCCGCGCTGCATGCGGGCACCTATGTCAAGCCTGAAGATTGGAACGCGCTCATCGACGACCCCGAAGTGGTGGTGATCGACGTGCGCAACGACTACGAGATCGGCATCGGCAGCTTCGAGCGCGCGGTGAACCCGGGCACGCGCACCTTCACCGAGTTCCCGGCCTGGGTGGAGTCCGAGCGCCAGCCGGGCGGCCTGCTGGCGGGCCAGCCCCGGGTGGCGATGTTCTGCACGGGAGGCATCCGCT
>JBHIWE010000030.1:0-26533 GCA_041987645.1 Acidovorax sp.
GGATGCAAGGCGCGGTGCGCAGTGGATAGCCCCGCTATCCACAAGTGCCGCAACGCCGCAGACCGCCCGCCGACGTAGCTGCCCTTCGGGTTGGAGCGAAATCGGGCGATTGAACGCCCCGGCTGCTTGCATGGGCTGAGAGCCCATGCGGCGCATCCGAGGCATCCACTCATCCCGATTGCGCTCCAACGCGATCCCCTGCGAGATCGTCAACACGTTCTAAGCGCCCTCTCCCACGCCGATGCCAGGACCTGTGCCTGCATCGGCGTTTTTCTTGATGCCCTGCCATGGATTGGATGACGGTGCCGCTCGAGGGCACGACGTAACTTCTTACGTTGTCCGGGCGGAGATTCGCTTGACGATCAATTGCGAATGGTTATCATTAAAACAATCGCAACGCAAAGAGGATCTCTCATGCAAGCCACCCTGACCACTCCTTCCGCAGTTTCCTTCTTCGGCACCGCTTCCTTCGACGGACGCAGTTCCGGCGCTTCCGCCTCGGCCCGGCAAGCCGCCGCCGCTTCCGCCGATGCAGCCCCGGGGCATGCGGTGGACAGCAGCGCGCTGCTGCAAGGCCAGAAGGCCGTGTCCATCAGCCACAACGGCTCCGTCTATCGCCTGCAGGCCACCAAGCTGGGCAAGCTCATCCTGACCAAGTAAGCACGAACCGAACGGCGCGCACAGCCCGTTCGGCATAGGGGTATCGCCATGGGGTGCGAACCACCGCCAGGCACTACGCAAAGGTTTCATCGTGGGGCGACTCCGAACACCCGCACGGCTGCGGGTCGCCAGGGTCGTATTGGCCAGCCAACGGGGTCATGCCCGCGTAGCCAGGCTTTTTTTTCAACATCCTGTCCCGCCCCGCTCCGCTTGGCACGGCGCAATAAAAAACCGGCCGTGATGGCCGGTTTTTTATGAGGTGAATCGAGCTCCAGCGCCCGATCCACATGGGCAGATTGCTATCCAATCCATAGCATTCGACCCATCAAGGCTCACAGCCCCAGGGCGGCAATGCCAGCGCGGGCGATCTGCGCGTCTTCGTTCGACTTCACGCCGCTCACGCCCACGGCGCCCAGGCATTGGCCGTCCTTGATGATCGGCACGCCGCCTTCCAGCAGGCCGTCGACACCGGGGGCGGTCAGGAAGGCCGTGCGGCCGCCGTTGATGATGTCCTCATAGACCTTGCTCTCGCGGCGGCCCAGGGCGGCGGTACGGGCCTTGGCCGGACCGATCTGGGCCGACAAGGCGGCGGCGCCGTCCAGGCGCTGCAGCCAGACCAGGTGGCCGCCGTCGTCCACGATGGCGATGGTCACGGCCCACTGGTTCTTGACGGCTTCCGCCTCGGCGGCGGCGGCGATCTTCTTGATGTCGGAGAGTTCGAGTTCGTGCTTGGTCTTCATGGTGATGCAGCGAGTAGGTTCAACGAAGGAAAGCGGACCTGAGAAGGTTCAGGCGCAGTCCTTGAGCATAGCGGCCGCCCCGCACGCCAGCCGCTGCGGCAAGGGCAAAAGATTGCATCCCAAAAGTACGGGATGAAACGCGGGTATTGCAGTGGTGCATAACGCCCCCACCTAGAATTTGTCAACCTGCATGGGTGCAGATACCACATTGGAGAGACGCATATGAATACCGAAGTCACTACCTACAGCTCCGCGGGCTACGGCATTTCGCAGGAGCAGCGCAACAAGGTCATGCGCAATACCTACTGGCTGCTGGCGCTGAGCCTGCTGCCCACGGTGCTCGGCGCCTGGGTGGGCGTGGCCACGGGCATCACGCAGGCGCTGCACGGCGGGATCGGCATGCTGGTGTTCCTGGGCGGCGCGTTCGCGTTCATGTTCGCCATCGAGAAGACCAAGACCTCCGCCGCCGGCGTGCCGGTGCTGCTGGCCTTCACCTTCTTCATGGGCCTGATGCTCTCGCGCCTGATCGGCGTGGTGCTGGGCTTTTCGAACGGCACGCAGCTCATCATGACGGCCTTCGCCGGCACGGCGGGCGTGTTCTTCGTAATGGCGAGCCTGGCCAGCGTCATCAAGCGCGACCTGTCCGGGATGGGCAAGTGGCTGTTCGTCGGCGCCCTGGTGCTGATGGTGGGTGCCGTCATCAACATGTTCGTGGGCTCCTCGGCCGGCATGATGGCGATCTCTGTCGCGGCCATCGGCATCTTCAGCGCCTACATGCTGTATGACATCAAGCAGATCCTCGACGGCGGCGAGACCAACTACATCAGCGCCACGCTGGCCCTGTACCTGGACCTGTTCAACGTGTTCCAGAGCCTGCTGGCCCTGCTGGGCATCATGGGTGGCGACCGCGACTGATCGTGCTCCCTTCTGCCCCTCACAACAGGGGGCTGATCGCTCAAGGCCTCTTCGGAGGCCTTTTCTTTTTGCCAGCCGCCAGCGCGTTTCCCTCAATCCCCGGGGCGGACTGCCGATAAGCTAGCAACATGCGCAATTTCATTCCTGCCCCCTGCCGAGCCTGGTGCTTCGCCGCGGCCATGGCCCTGCCGTTGCTGGCGGGCTGCGATATTCCCGGGCTGAGCCCTGACCCGCGCGCTGCGGCCAAGGAAGAAGACGCCAAGGCCATCGGCGGTGCATGCCGTCTGGCGATGCGCGGCCTGGAGGACTGCTTCACCTTGAACCCCAAGGCCTCCAAGGGCCAGATCTTTGCGGGCTGGAAGGACATGGACGCCTACATGCGCGAGAACAAGATCGAAGGCTCACCCTCCGTGCTCAGCAAGGCGGAGGACAAGCCCCCGGCCAAGCCGGCCCGCAAACAGCCTGCCGACGGTGGCGACGAAGGGCGTTCGCGGAGCTGACGGCTGCCAAATCACCCCCGCGCCTGCGATGGGAGGCGCCACCGGGGTGCGCCGATCCGGCCAGCGCCGAATCGCCCCCTCAGCGCAGCCCTCAGGCCCGCTCGAACACCGCCATGCTTTCCACGTGCGCCGTATGCGGAAACATATTGACCACGCCCGCGGCCACACAGCGGTAGCCCGCCTGATGGACCAGCAGACCGGCATCACGCGCCAGGGTGGCGGGGTTGCAGCTCACATAGACGATACGGCGCGGCGGCTTCCAGCCCTCGGCTGAGGCAGGCAGCGCCGGCGCGTCTTCGGCGCCGATGCGGGCCTGATGGATGTCGGCCAGCGCCTTGGCCAGCGCGAAGGCGCCCTCGCGGGGCGGATCGACCAGCCACTTGTCGGCCACGCCGTCGGCGACCAGCATCTCGGGCGTCATCTCGAACAGGTTGCGCGCTACGAATTTCGTAGCTGCCAGCGGCCGGCCTGCGGGCGCGGAGGCCCGATTCAGCTCATAGTTCTCGCGCGAGCGGGCGACCAGCGCCTCGCTGCCCTCGATGCCCAGCACCTCGCGCGCCTGCGTGGCGATGGGCAGAGTGAAGTTGCCCAGGCCGCAGAACCAGTCGATCACGCGCTCGTCGCGCCCGGCGTCGAGCAGCCGCAGCGCCTTGCTGACCAGCACGCGGTTGATGTGCGGGTTGACCTGGGTGAAGTCGGTGGGCTTGAAGGGCATGGTGATGCCGAAGTCGGGCAGGCCGTAGGCCAGCTGCGGTCCGCCTTCGTCCAGCAGCTTGACCGTGTCGGGGCCCTTCGCCTGCAGCCACCACTGCACGCCATGCTCGGCCGCGAAGGCGCGCAGGCGGGCCAGGTCGGCGTCGGAGAGCGGCTCAAGGTGCCGCAGCACCAGGGCCGTTACCTCGTCGCCGCAGGCCAGTTCGATCTGCGGGCAGGTGTCGCGCGCGTCCAGCGCGGCGATCAGGCCGCGCAGGGGCATCAGCATGGCGCTCACATGGGGCGGCAGTACCGGGCACACGCCCATGTCGGCGATGTAGCGGCTCTTGCGCTCGTGGAAGCCCACCAGCACCGTGCCCTTCTTGATGACGTGGCGCACGGCCAGCCGGGCGCGGTAGCGGTAGCCCCAGGCCGGGCCCTCGATGGGCCGCATCACGGTTTCGGCCTTCACCTTGCCCAGGTGCCAGAGGTTGTCTTCCAGCACGCGCTGCTTGACGGCCACCTGGGCGCCCACGTGCAGATGCTGCATCTTGCAGCCCCCGCAGGCGCCGGCATGCAGGCCGAAATGCGGGCAGCCGGGCCGCACGCGCTGCGAAGATTCCCGGTGGATGGCGGTGAGGCTGGCCTGTTCCCAGTTGTTCTTCTTGCGGTGGGTGTTGGCGCTGACGACCTCGAAGGTCAGCGCGCCGTCGATGAACACGACCTTGCCGTCGGGCTTGCGGGCGACGCCCTGGGCGTCCATGTCCATGGAAGTGACCTCGAGCCAGCCGGGGGGCAGGTCGGAGGCCGGGGCGGCGGCGGAGGATGGGTCCGCAGCGAGGATTTCCGCTTCGCCAGCGGCGGCCGCCGGCGCGAGGGTCGTGGGTTCTGTGTCGATGATGGTGGGGGCGCTCATAGCCCCCGATTGTCTCAGGCCGCGCGCAGGTGGCGAGGCCGGCGGGATGTCAGCTGCGCCGGGGCCGGGCGGGCCGGGCAGGCGCGGCGCGGACCGGGCTGTAGGAGCTCGCGGCCTGCAGGCGATTGATGGCCAGCTCGCAGCCCGAGTCATTCAGCGTGAACACCAGCCGGCTGCCGGCCGGCGCCACCCGCGGCAGGGTGTCGTGCAGCTGGCGCGACAGATCGACCGGCGGCACCTGCGAGCGGTAGATCACCTGCTGGTCGGCGGAATACACCACGTAGCAGGCGGCGGTAGCGCCCTGGCTGGCACAGAGTCCGGCCAGCAATGCAGCGGCAGCAAGGCGAATGGATGGCATGGCGGAACGCTCCCCGGTGACTCTTCGATGCGGCCATTATTGCGGAGCCTGCCCGCAACCGCTCAGGCGATCGGCAGATGGCTGGAGTGCTTGACCTCTTCCATCACCGCGTAGGTGCGGGTCTCGCGCACGCCGGGCAGCTGCCAGAGCACGTTGCCAGCAAAGGCGCGGTAGGCCGCCATGTCGGCGCTGCGCGTCTTGAGCAGATAGTCGAAGCCGCCCGCCACCATGTGGCATTCCATGATCTCGGGGTGGACCTGCACGGCCGCCTTGAACTGGTCGAACACATTGGGCGTGGTGCGGTCCAGCAGCACCTCGATGAAGACCAGCATGCCCGCGCCGAGCTTGATCGGGTCCAGCCGCGCCTCGTAGCCCAGGATGAACCCGTCGCGCGTGAGCCGCTGCACCCGCGCCAGCACGGCCGTGGGCGAGAGCGCCACGCTTTCGGCGAGCTTCAGGTTGGCGATGCGGCCGTCTTCCTGAAGGATCTTCAGGATCTTGCGGTCTATGCGGTCCAGGTCGGTGTCTTGTGCGGCCATGGCTAGCGATTCATTCGGTAGATGCTGCCATTTTCGATGTTTTATTCAGCACCCTCCGCAAGATGATGGCGGCATTCCCGGCCCATGCGTGCGCCGGGCTGATTCCACCGCCCTCCACACCCCATGGACACTCACACCGCCGCCCCCGTCCCCGCACCCAGCTTCGCTCCGCGCGCTGCGTTCGACTCCCCCCTGCGCCAGGCCATCACCGCGGCCTACCGGCGCCCCGAACCCGAGGCGCTCGCGCCGCTGCTGGCGCAGGCGCGCCTGCCCGCCGCGCTCTCCGCCGACGTGCAGGCCCTCGCGCTACGCCTGGCCAGGGGCCTGCGCGAGCGCAAGCGCGCGGGCGGTCGCGCCGGCCTCGTGCAGGGGCTGTTGCAGGAATTCGCGCTGTCGTCGCAGGAAGGCGTGGCGCTGATGTGTCTGGCCGAAGCGCTGCTGCGCATTCCCGATGCCGCCACGCGCGACGCGCTGATCCGCGACAAGATCAGCCACGGCGACTGGGAGCCGCACCTGGGCAAGAGCCCTTCGCTCTTCGTCAATGCCGCCACCTGGGGCCTGCTGCTTACCGGCCGGCTGGTCGCCACGCACAGCGAAAAGGGCCTGGGCGCGGCGCTGCGGCGCCTCACGGCCAAGGGCGGCGAGCCGCTGATCCGCAAGGGCGTGGACATGGCGATGCGCATGATGGGCGAGCAGTTCGTCACCGGCGAAACCATCGCCCAGGCGCTGGAGCACGCCCGCCCGCTGGAGGCGCAGGGCTTTCGCTATTCCTACGACATGCTGGGCGAGGCCGCGCTCACCGCGCGGGATGCCGAGCGCTACCTGCAGGCCTACGTGCGGGCCATCCACGCCATCGGCCGCGCCGCCGCCGGGCGCGGTGTGTATGAAGGCCCGGGCATCTCCATCAAGCTCTCGGCCCTGCACCCGCGCTACAGCCGGGCGCAGCAGGCCCGCGTGATGGCCGAGCTCTACCCCGTGCTGCTGCAGCTGGCCGAGCTGGCGCGCGGCTACGACATCGGCCTCAACATCGACGCCGAGGAGGCCGACCGGCTGGAGCTGTCGCTGGACCTGCTGGAGCGGCTCTGCCACGCGCCGCAGCTGGCAGGCTGGAACGGCATCGGCTTCGTGATCCAGGCCTACCAGAAGCGCTGCCCCTTCGTCATCGACTACTGCATCGACCTGGCCCGCCGCAGCGGCCACCGGCTGATGGTCCGCCTGGTCAAGGGCGCCTACTGGGACAGCGAGATCAAGCGCGCCCAGGTCGATGGTCTCTCCGACTACCCCGTCTATACGCGCAAGACCCACACCGACGTGTCATACATCGCCTGCGCACGCAAGCTGCTGGCCGCGCCCGATGCGGTCTATCCGCAGTTCGCCACGCACAACGCGCAGACGCTGGCCAGCATCTACCAGCTCGCCGGGCCCGAAAACTATGCGCCCGGTCAGTACGAATTCCAGTGCCTGCACGGCATGGGCGAGCCACTCTACGAACAGGTGGTGGGCGCCGCAGACCTGGGCCGGCCCTGCCGCATCTACGCGCCCGTGGGCACGCATGAGACCCTGCTCGCCTACCTGGTGCGCCGCCTGCTGGAAAACGGCGCCAACACCTCCTTCGTCAACCGCGTGGCCGATGCCGATCTGCCGCTGGAAAGCCTGGTGGCCGACCCGGTCGCCGCCGTCGATGCCCAGGCCGCAGCGGAAGGCCGGCCCGGCCAGCATCACCCGCGCATTCCGCTGCCGGCGCAGCTCTTCGGCAGCGCCCGCGCCAACTCGGCGGGCATCGACCTGTCGAACGAGAACACCCTCAACGCGCTGAGCACGGCCCTGGCCGCCAACGCCCGCCACGGCTGGCAGGCCGCACCGCTGATCGCAGGCACCGTGCAGCCGGGTGCAGCAGTCCCCCTGGCGCTGCGCAACCCTGCGGACCACGGCGACGTCGTCGGCCATGTGCAGGAGGCCAGCGCCGCCGACGTGGACACCGCCCTCGCCGCCGCGCAGGCCGCGCTGCCGGTCTGGTCCGCCACGCCGCCCGCAGAGCGCGCCGCCGCGCTGCTGCGCACGGCCGAACTGCTGGAAGCCGCCCTGCCCGACCTGCTGGGCATCCTGATGCGCGAAGCCGGCAAGACCTGCGCCAACGGCGTGGCCGAGGTGCGCGAGGCGGTGGACTTCCTGCGCTACTACGCGGCCCAGGCCACGCGCCATCTGGACAACGCCAGCTGCCCTCCCTTGGGCCCGGTGGTGTGCATCAGCCCGTGGAACTTTCCCCTCGCCATCTTCATGGGCCAGGTGGCCGCCGCCCTGGCCGCTGGCAACACCGTGCTGGCCAAGCCGGCCGAACAGACGCCGCTCATCGCCGCGCAGGCCGTGCAGTGCCTGCACCGCGCCGGCGTGCCGGCCGCCGCGGTGCAGCTGCTGCCCGGCCGGGGCGAGACCGTGGGCGCGCGCCTGGTGGCCGATGTCCGCACCATGGGCGTGATGTTCACCGGCTCCACGGAGGTAGCGCGCCTGCTGCAGCGCGCCGTGGCCGGCCGGCTGGACGCGGCGGGCCACCCCATTCCGCTGATCGCAGAAACCGGCGGGCAGAACGCGATGATCGTGGACTCCTCCGCGCTGGTGGAGCAGGTGGTGGGCGACGTGGTGGCCTCGGCCTTCGACAGCGCGGGCCAGCGCTGCTCGGCGCTGCGCGTGCTGTGCGTGCAGGCCGACGCGGCCGACCGCGTGCTGGAGATGCTGCGGGGCGCCATGGCCGAGCTGCGCGTGGGCGACCCGGGACGGCTGGCGACCGACGTGGGCCCGGTGATCGACGATGAGGCCCGCCAGGGCATCCTGGAGCACGTCGCCACGCTGCGCGCCCAGGGCCGGCGCGTGTTCCAGCCCGCCGTGCCCGCCGATGTGCTGGCGGCCGGCACCTTCGTGCCACCCACGCTGATCGAGCTGGACCGCATCGCCGAGCTGCGCCGCGAGGTCTTCGGCCCCGTGCTGCACGTGGTGCGCTACGAGCGCGAGAGGCTGGACGCCCTGCTGGACCAGATCAACGCCACCGGCTACGGCCTCACCCAGGGCCTGCACACCCGCATCGACGAAACGGTGGAGCGCGTGGTGCGCCGCGCGCAGGCCGGCAACCTCTACGTCAACCGCAACATGGTGGGCGCGGTGGTGGGCGTGCAGCCCTTCGGCGGCGATGGCCTGTCGGGCACCGGCCCCAAGGCGGGCGGGCCGCTCTATCTGCTGCGCCTGCTCTCGCGGCACCCGGCCGGCCTGGCGCTCGACTGCATCCGCAGCACGGCCACCGCCGTGCCCGATGGCGCCCGGCAAGGCGCCTTGCCGGCGCCGCTGCAGGCGCTGGCCGACTGGGCCCGCAGCGCAGGCGACGAGATGCTGGCACAGCGCTGCGAAGCGCTGGCCGCTGCCTCTTGCAGCGGCCTCGCCTGCACCCTGCCCGGCCCGACCGGCGAGCGCAACCAGTACCTGCTCTCGCCCCGCGAACACACGCTGTGCCTGGCAGAGAACGATGCGGATCGCCTCGTCCAGCTGGCCGCCGTGCTGGCCGTGGGCGGTAGCGCGCTCTGGCCACGCGCCCCATCGGCCGCCCTGCATGCCTTGCTGCCCGCAGCGGTGCAAGCCTGCACCCGGCTGGTGGACGACTGGCGCGATGCGAGCGTGGCCATCGACGCCGTGCTGCACCACGGCGATGCCGACAGCCTGGCCGAGACCTGCCGCGCCATCGCCCAGCGCCCCGGCCCCATCGTGGGCGTGACCGGGCTGCAGCCCGGCGATGGCGATGTGCCGCTGACCCGGCTGGTGCTGGAGCGGGCCGTGAGCGTGAACACGGCGGCGGCCGGAGGCAATGCCAGCCTGATGACCATGGCCTGAAGGCTCCGGGCACCACGGCCCAGCGCACGGGGCGCGCCCTTACGTGCGGGGCTGTAGTGATGCGAGAGTTTTTGCCCTTCAGCGCTTGATATGCAAGCGCCTTCAGCTATATTTTCAATAGCAAACTAGACATCGCGGGCTCAGGCGAGGCTGTGCGCTTCAGTCGAACTGCCCGCCCCGGCGCGCACGCCCCGCATCCAGTGGATGACCTGGGGCGTATCCGCCACCATCACGCAGGCCTTGCCGGTGCGCTTGCAGTGATCCTGCACGCGCCAGTAGTCGTTGTGGCTCAGGCAGCCGGTCTGGCAGATGACCAGGTCGGCGGCAGTCAGGCTGGCTTCCAGCGTCTCGGCATCGACGTCGCCGCCCTCGTCCTGGAAAAATGGGGCTGCCGAGGCGACTACGGGCGCGGCCGGCGCTTCGGGTGCCAGACCATCGGGGCCCGGCACCATGCGCTGCGCGATCCAGCCCCCCGCATTGCCCGGAGCGATGCAGAGCACCGACCGCCAGTGCGATGCGGCAGGCATGTCGTCCGCGCCGCCCTCGGCGGCACCCGACAAGGCGCCCTGCAGTCCGAGCCCTGGGCCCTTGCCTGCCGCCGCAGCAGCCGCGCTGGCCGCGCGCCACTGCCAATGCAGCACCTCCCGGGCGCGCTCCTGCAGTCGGCCCGCGAGGGTCTCCAGCTGCCGGGCCAGCGTGCGGCGGCGCGGCAGGCCCTGCAGCCCCTCGGCCAGCCGGGCTTGGTCCTGCCGGGCATAGGCCAGCTCGGTCTCGCGCCGGATCAGCCGGCCACGCAGGCGGATGGCCTCGGCCTGAAGGCGCTCAATCTCCCGCGCCTGGGCGGTCAACGCCTGGCTGCAACGCAACTGCGCACGCCCATAGTGCGCCAGCAGCGCGCGGTGCTCGTTCAGGAGGTGGTCGAAGGCGGGATGGTTCATGGTCAAGGGGCTCCTGCAATGGTTCTCCAGGGCGGCGCAGCGATGGGCATCGAATGCCCATCGCAACCGCCATGAATTTTTTCAAACTTATTGATAACCATTCTCATTCAATGCTACACTGCAGTCAATCGCAGACCAGCACCGCAGAGATGCAGCGGTCAGCCACCCGTTTCATCGTGGGGCGACTCCAGGACCGGCCATCGGTCCGAAGGGTCGTTTTTGCCAGCCAACGGGCTCCTCCGGAAGTCCGCGTAGCCAGGCTTTTTTTGACCCACCGAAGACGTCACCCACAGCCCATGCCCGCCGACCTCCGCGCCACCGGCCTCAAGCCCACCCTGCCCCGCATCCAGGTACTGGGCATTTTCCGCAGCAGCACCGACCGGCATCTCGCTGCCGAAGACGTCTATCGCCTGCTGCTGGAGCAACGCACCGACCTGGGCCTGGCCACCGTCTATCGCGTGCTGGCGCAGTTCGAGCAGACCGGCCTGCTCAAGAAGAGCCAGCTCAACCAGAACAAGGCCGTGTACGAACTCAACGACGGACAGGAACACCATGGCCATCTGGTGTGCCTCGTCAGCGGCGCCGTCCATGAGTTCCACGATCCGCTGATCGAGGACAGGCTGCGGAGCACCGCCCAGGCGCTCGGCTTCGACCTCACCGGCTATGCCCTCACGGCCTATGGGCGTCCCTCCTCTGGGGGCTGACGCGGCGCGTTAGCCCAGGGCCCCGCGCTAACGCGCGCTCGCGCCGCCGTCGATCGGGATGATGGCCCCGGTCATGTAGCTTGAAGCGGGAGACGCCAGCAGCAGCGCAAGCCCCTGGATTTCGTGCGGCTGAGCGATGCGGCCTAGCGGGATGTAGGTTCGCATGCGCTCGGCACTCTCCGGCAGGCGCAGGCGGCCGCCGTTGATGCCGGTGGCGAACGGGCCGGGGGCGATGGCGTTGACAAGGATGTTGAACGGCGCCAGCTCGATGGCCGCCTGGCGCACCACATTGTTCACCGCGGCCTTGGATGCCACGTAGGCGTACCCGGAATGTGCTTCGGACCGAAGCCCCGCGATGGACGAGGTCACGATGATCCGGCCTTGACGGCGGGGCTTCATGTGGCGGCTGGCGGCGCGCAGCGTGGCCAGCACGCCTGTCAGGTTCACCCGGAGCACCCGCTCCCACGATGCCGGGTCCACGTTTTCCAACCGTCCCTGCTCGGCCAGAAAGCCGCGCCCGGCGCTCATGCCCGCGTTGGCGAATACGCAATCGATGGGCCCCTCGGCTGCCATGGCGTCGATCTGGCGGTCCACGTCGGCGCCATCGCTGACGTCGATCACCCGCTGCTGCACCTTCGCATGCGTCTTGCGCAGGCGGTGTGCCTCGGCGTCCAGCGCCTGGGCGTCGTAGTCGGACAGTACGACTTCCGCACCCGCTTCCAGCAAGGCTTCTGCAATGGATAGTCCGAGGCCGCTGGCTGCCCCCGTAACGAGTGCACGGTGGCCCGTCAGGTCAAACAAGGAAGGTAAAGCGTGGATGGAGGCGGTGCTGTGCATCAATGCGCCCCTTGCAGCGGAATGAGATGGTCCCAGCGCTCGGCGGCCTCGATCATGTAATGCAGGCTCAAGGTGACACGCTGGAACAACCACTGTCCGTCTAGGCGGATGTATTCGTCGTCAAAGCGCCCCACCACGTAGTAACTCTTACCGTCCCGCACCGGGCGGCCATCCAGGTAGCTGGCCCCCCTGCCTCGGTCGCCCTGCACCTGCACGTCATGGCTGTGGATGAATTGCCGGGCCGTTTGCACCGGAAATGATGCGAAGAACGCGCGGATGTTGCCCTGCCCCCGCACTTCGGGGCGACCGCCGTAGGCTACGCTTGCATCGGGTGCAAACAGTTCGTACAGGCGATTGCCCGCATCCTCGTTCACGAGTTCGTGGTAGCGGGCGCGCAGCGCGCGGATGGCTTCAATGCTCTCCATGCGTTCAACGCGCTCCGTGAGCGCCCTCAGATGGTCATGCAAGGCGGAAAGGTCAGTGGGCAAGCTGGCTGCGGTCACGAAGGGGTCTCCAGGTGAATGTCGTGGAAGGCGTGGAAGTCGCCCATGATTTTTTGGGCGCGGTCGCTCACGGATCCGCCCGTGTGGGCATGAGGAATGACGTAGAAGCGGCGCGCACGGATGGCCTCGACCGTGACGCGTGCGACATCCTCGGCGCCGATGGGAGAAGCGGCCATGCCAGCACGCACCCGCTCTGCATAAGCCGCAGCCGTCGGACCGGCCTCAGGCAATACGGCAGGCCGGTTGCGTTGGGACTGGTCGATGCGGGTGGCCAACAGGGACGGGCACAGCACGGATACACCGATGGGCGAACCGACATGCTCCAGATCCTTGGCCAGGCATTCCGAGAAGGCCACGACCGCATGTTTGCTGGCGCAGTACACGGATGAGCCCCCGATGGTGGCTAACCCTGCAGCCGATGCGGTGTTGACGATGTGGGCTGATGCGCCGCGGGCCCGCATGCGCGGTACAAAACTGCGCACGCCATGCACGACGCCCATCAGGTTCACGCCCAGCACCCACCGCCAGTCATCGTCCGTGGCGTCCCAGGCTGTTCCAAGCACGGCCACACCGGCGTTGTTGAAGAGCCAATCCACGCCATCCCATCGGCTCCAGCTGGCCTCCGCCAGCCGCTCAACATCTGCGGCGTCGGACACATCGCAGCGCTGAGACAGGCAAGAGGAGCCTGCGGCCTCGACCAATGCCTGAGTTTGCGCCAGAGCCTCCGGCTCGATGTCGGCCACCACCACCGCCATGCCTTCGCGGGCGCACGCCAGCGCCAGCGCACGGCCGATGCCGCTGCCTGCACCGGTCACCACGGCCACGGGGGGCGCCGGCATCAGAGACTCGCCCCGGACTTGCGGATGACTTCGCCCCACTTGGCGGCCTCGGCAGCCACGAAGGGCGCGAACTGCTCGTGCGGCATGCCCATCTTGACGCTCGAGACGGCGTCCAGCGATGCCGTGACCTCGGGCGAATTCAGTGCCCAGCCGACCGCGTCCGACAGACGCTTGACGATGGGCGCCGGCGTATTGGCAGGTGCAAACACGCCGCCCCAGTTCATGGCCACCACGCTGGGGATTCCGGCCTCGGCCATGGTGGGCACATTGGGCAGGACGGCAAGGCGCGTGGTGCTGGTCACCGCAAGCGCGTGGATTCTTCCGTCCCGAATCTGCGCCCGGGAGGTCTGCACGTAGTCGAACAAGACATCCAGGTTGCCAGCGATCAGGTCGACCATGGCGGCCGTTGCGGACTTGTAAGGGATGTGGTTGAAGCGCGCACCGGTTTGGGTTTGCAACAGCTCAAGGCACAGGTGGGCGGAGGTGCCGTTGCCGCCAGAACCAAAGTTGAGCTTTCCTGGTTGCTGCTTGCCAAACGCGATCACATCAGCCACGGTGCTGAACTGCATGCGCGGGTTGGAGACCAGGACGTTCGCGTTCCCCGTCAACCCGTGGATGGCCACGAAGTCCTTGACCGGGTCGTAGCGGATGTTCTTGAAGAGAGCCGTATTGGTTCCCTGTGTGCCCTGCGTGCCGATCAGCAAGGTGTAGCCGTCAGGCGCCGCGCGGGCCACGAGTTCGGCGCCGATGGACCCACTCACCCCGACACGGTTGTCGATGACGACGGGCTGCCCCAGGTGATCGCTCAGCGCGCGAGCGATCAAACGGGCCTGGACATCCACCACGCTGCCCGCGGAGAACGGAACGACGAGCGTAATGGGACGCTGCGGGTAAGCGCTCTGTGCAAATACCGAGGGCGAGAGTGCCAGAGCACCCATGGATGCCGAAAAGTCGCGGCGGTTCATCATGTTCTTGTCTCCTGGTTATGTCTGCAGTTAGCGGTGCGTGCGAATGCAGCGCTTTTCAGCTCGTCAGCAGCGCAGCGTCAAAGGGCGTGCCAGAGCGCCACGACCTGCGTCACACCATTGCAAACCCGCCGGATGCGCCGATGGTCTGCCCCGTTATGAACAGCGCGCGATCCGAAGCCAGGAAGGCCACGATGCCCGACACATCACCCGGCCGGGAGAGCCGTCCCACCCCCTTGGAGATCGGGTATGCGTTGAGCATCTTGCCCAGCAGCTCGTTGTTCTCCACCGTGGCGTGGATGTTCAGCGGGCCGTCCTTGATGCCCTCGTGGGAGACAGCACCCAGCGCAACGGAATTGACGGTGACCGCATGGCGGCCGTGCTCCCGCGCAAGGGCTTTGGCGAACCCGGCAATGGCCGCCTTGGCCCCCGAATACACGGCCATGTTGGCCTCACCGATTCGGCCAGCTTCCGAGATGATGTTGATGATGCGGCCCGTCTTGCGCCCGACCATGCCGGGCAAAACGGCGCGGCAGCAGTGCATGGTGCCGTAAACGTTGAGGTTCACGATCTTGGCCCAGTCCACCACGGGGGTGTCCACGAAGGCGGGTGTGCGGCCACCTTTTTCGCGGCGCTCGGGGATGATGCCCGCGTTATTGACCAGCACGGTAATGGGCGCGCCGAAATGCTCGGCGGCACTAGCCACCATGGCATCGACCGCCTCCATTTGGGTGATGTCCGCCGGCGCGGCATAGGCCTGCCCGCCTGCGGCGTTGATCTCATCCGCTACCGCTTGTGCGCGCTCGGCAAACAGGTCGTTCACCACCACGCGCGAACCTTCGGCTGCGAGTTCGATGCAAATCTGACGGCCTACGCCTTGCCCACCGCCAGTGACGAGCGCGACCTGTCCGTTCAATCCGAGTTCCATGGGATGCCTTTCGTGTGTGTTGTCTAAATAAAGTCACCAGTGCCGTGATGCACTAGCGTCCTTTGAATTGAGGTTCGCGTTTTTCAACGAAGGCGCGCATACCCTCGACCCGGTCTTCGCTGTCCACGATCATTGCGGCCGCGTAGCGCTCGTACTCCAGGCCAGAGTCCAAGTCGGTCTGCATGCCGCGGTTGATGGCGCGCTTGGCGAAACGGACCGCCAGCGGCGGGTGCTGCGCAATGCGCTGACTCAGCTGCAGCGCAGCTGTCATCAGCTCGGCCTGCGGCACCACACGGCTCACCAGGCCGTAGCGCAGCGCCGTCTCCGCGTCCACCAGGTCAGCGGTCAAGATCAGCTCTTTCGCCCGGGCTTCGCCCACCAGCCGTGGCAGCCGCTGCGTGCCACCGGCTGCTGGAATGACACCCAACTTGATTTCGGGTAGGCCAAAGCGCGCGTGGGAGGCCGCAATGCGCAGGTCACAGCACAACGCTATCTCCAGACCGCCGCCCAGGGCCACACCGTTGATGGCCGCAATGACGGGTTTTTCAAACTCTTCGATGTTGCGAAGCAGTTCGTGGGTCGCTTTCTGACGTACGAAATACTCGGTGCCGCGCACCACGTCGGTGGCGCGTTCCTTGATGTCAGCGCCCGCGCAGAACGCCTTGTCGCCGCTTCCGGTGATCAGCACCGCGCGCACCTGGTCGTCGCTGCGCGCGAGTTCGAAGAAGGCCCGGGCCAGGTCCGGCTTCATGGTGCCGCCCAGCGTGTTCATGCGGTCGGGCCGGTTGAGGGTGATCACGGCCACACGGTCGCGCACTTCATAGAGCAATGTGCCCAGGTCCTGGATGTCAGGGGTAGTCATAGGATTGCTTTCAGTAAGGGATGTGCGCTGTCATCAAGCCGACGCCGACAGCACGTGGGCGACGGAGACCGAGCCGAGCCCGATCATGTGGGCCATGCCCCAGCGCGCGTGGGGGTGCTGGCGGCCTTCCGCCTCACCGCGAAGCTGGCGGGTGATTTCTGCCAACTGGCCGATGCCGGTGGGGCCGAGCGGGTGGCCCATGCCGATCAGTCCACCCGATGCGTTGATGGCGCAGCGGCCGCCGATCTGCGAGTCGCCACGCGCCAGATAACGGGCGCCTTCGCCTGGATCGCACACTCCGATGGCTTCGCTGTAGAGCAACTCTTCCACCGAGAAGGCGTCGTGCAGTTCCAGAAGGTCGAGCTCCTTGGGCCCAATGCCCGCTTGGTCAAACGCGGCCTGCGCACTGGTGCGAACCAGCTCCACAGCGCTGTCGCCGTACTGCGTTTCGGGCCGCTCACTACCGGCGACCGACGCCTTGACGCGCACGCAGCGCCGGGCATCCAGCCCCCATTTACGGATGGCGTTGCCGGAGACCACCATCACCGCCGCAGCGCCTTCGCCGCGGGGGCAGCATTGCTGCACGGTGAGGTCGCCCACCACGCGCGGCGATGCGAGCACCTGCTCCAGCGTGCGGGGCTTGCGGAACTGCGCGAATGGGTTGCGCGCAGCATTGCCGTGGTTCTTTACGGCCACGTTGGCCATTTCTTCTACGGAGGCACCGCGCTCGCGCAGGTAGGTGCGCGCCATCATCGCGAACTTGGCTGCCGGGATGGTGGCGGTTTCGCTCAGTCGCTCCAAGCCATCCTTGTTGGCCGCCCGGCGCCCGTCGCCATGCTTGTCGACTCCAACTGCCAGCACCACATCACTCATGCCGGCGGCCACTTCCATGCAGGCTTGGCGAAAGGCGAACGACCCGGAGGCCGATGCGTTTTCCACCTGCGTCACCGCCAGGCCCGTGGACCCCAGATGGCGGAGCATGACGCGGCCTGCAGCCATCCCGATGGAGGTGGTGCCCACATACGCGCTTTGCACCCGGTCCCATGCCAGTCCTGAATCCGCCAGCGCGGCGCGCACAGCCGTGAGGCCGAGCTCGGTGTAAGGCGTTTCGGTTGGGAACTGGTACGGGTGCAGCCCGATGCCGGCGATGAAGACTCCGCCATGGGCATCGAGCCAGTTGCCCGATGTGGATTGCTGGGTGGTGCTCATTGCGCGGCTCCTTCATTCACGGGCACGAAGCGGCACGCGTACACCCCTTCTTCCGGCTTCATTTCCGCAATGGCACGAACCATCATGCCGTGCTTCAGCGCCGCTTCGTCGGTCACGGCCATCACGCCCTCTTCGACGATGCCGGGCGCGATGCGAATGTCCCCAGCAATGCTGGGCGCTGCCATGCCGGGCAGCAGCGCCACGTGCAGGGTCACGAACTCAAGCAGCTCTCCACCGCCTGGGCGGGTGATGCGTTGCGCTTCGCTCAGCGGGCTTCCGCAGTGCATGCACCCCGGCGCGTTGGCGGGAAAGCTGAGCTCCCCGCAGGCGCCGCACTGCGCAAAGAAGAAGTTGAGCGAGTGGCCGTCGTCTGCCAATTCATACAGAGTCGGCTGCAACGGCTTCAAGGAAGTCTGTGAGTCGGTCATGGAAAGAAAGAAAGAAAAAGGGGGGGTGAATAAGAGAAGTGCCGCGGCGGGCATGCGTCGCCCGCCATGCGTCAATCAAGCTTGGCGCCAGACTGCTGGACCACCGCGCGCCACCGGGTCAACTCCGATTTCACGAAGGCACCCAGCTTGGCGTCGCGCAGGCCGACGAGCGGAACACTGCCGAACTTCTCGGTGGCCTGAAGCATTTCGGGGTTCACGATGGCCTTGGCGATCTCGTCGCCCAGGCGCTTCACGACGTCTGGCGGTGTCTTGGCCGGAACGAACACTGCGCCCCAGGCTGTGGATTCGGCTTCGGGAAGGCCCAGCTCCGCCACTGTGGACACGTCGGGGGAGCTGGACAACCGCTTCTTGGACGTGACTGCCAGCGCCTTGAGCTTGTTGGCCTGCACTTGGGGCAACACCACGGCCGGGTAATCGAACATCAGATCGATGCTCCCGGCCATCAGGTCGCTCAGTGCGGGCGCGCTGCCGCGGTACGGCACATGGGTCATCTTGATGCCTGCGGCAGCCTGGAACAGCTCGGCTGTCAGATGGGTCCCCGTGCCAGGCCCTGCAGAGCCGTAGTTGAGCTTGCCGGGATTCGCCTTGGCGTAGGCAATCAGCTCGGGGACCGTCTTGAACGGACGCAATGGATTGATCACCAGCATGAGCGGTGTTTCCGACATGGCGTGCACCGGCACGAAGTCCGCCACCGGGTCGTAACGCACGTTCTTGTACAGCGCCAGATTGGCGCCGTGCGTTCCCTGCGTGCCGTAAAGGAGGGTGTAGCCATCCGGCGGCTGGCGCGAAGCGAATTCGACACCGATGGACCCGCCAGCCCCGGGGCGGTTGTCCACCACCACCGATTGACCCAGCTGCGCGCTGAGCAGCTTGGCCAGCAGGCGCGAGGTGTTGTCTGTGATGCCGCCGGGTGGAAATGGCACCACAAAGGTGATGGGCTTGCTCGGCCAAACATCTTCTGCTGCGCGCCCGGCGCCGAAAGCCAACGAGGCCATGAAAAAAACCACCAGTGTTCGGGAGGCTCTATGCATGTTTGTCTCCATTCTTGTTGCCCAATCAATTCGACTGATCGTAGAATAATTCAATATTTCGTAGGATTGCAAGCCTAAAAGGCCTTGCAAACGAAAAGAAAAATTGAGTTTCACTCCAATTTTTTTGGGAATTTCGCTTTTTCTACGGGGCTATGATTCGTTGACACCTACGAAATACCGGAGAACTTATGCCAACCATCGTCCCTGCTGCTTCTCGAACCATGGCCCTGCTGGAGGTCTTTGCCCGGGAGCGCCGCGAACTCTCCAACTCAGACCTTGCGCGCCTCATGGACCTGCCCGAAAGCAGTTGCTCCGATCTCTTGCACACGCTGCACGAGCTGGGCTACCTGATGCGTACCGCGCGAACCCGGCGCTTCTATCCCACAGCCCGCCTGCTCACCGTCGCCAAAGGCATCGCTGCGGGGGACTCGCTCTACGCGGTGGCGTCCGAGGCCTGCGAACTGCTGCGCGACAAGACCGGCGAGACCGGGATGTGCGGCCGCGTGGAAGCCGGCGTGGTCAAGGTCCTGGCATTTGCCGAAGGCACCCACCCGCTGCGCTATGTAGAGAACGTGGGCAACAAGATCGCCTTGCACGTGTCGGCCTTGGGCAAGGCCGCCCTGGCACTGGGCACGCCCGAAGAGGCTGCACGCCAGCTGCGGCTCAAGCCGCTCAAGCAGATCGCCCACGGCTCGATCACCGACCTGGCGGCGCTGGAGACGCAGATCGCGCAAGCGCGCGAGCAAGGCTGGATTTGGGTGGAGAACGAAGGCTTTGACGGGCTAGCCGCCATCGCCGTGGCCGGCTATCTGGGGGACGAACCCCTCGCGCTGTCGATCGCCGGCCCCACCGAACGACTGCGCCGTACCAAGGACGCCTGTCTGCAAGCCTTGCAGGAGGTGCAGGCGCTCGTGTTCCACCCCCAGAACCCCGTGCCCACGCTGCGCGCCTCGGCCTCTGGCCGGCGCAGCGCTGGCACCAAAGACACAACGCCGGCCTAGCGGCGGATCTACGCATTCAACCCAGGAGACATAGCCATGTATTCAACGATGAGTTCCGAACAAGAAATGCTGCGCGACAGCGTGCGCCGCTTCATGAAAAGCGAAGTCGCGCCCCACGTGGCCCAGCACGACAGGGACAAGACCTTTCCCTTCGAGCTCCTGAAGGATCTGTCCCAGTTGGGATACATCGGCGGCCGGCTGCCCGAGGCCCTCGGCGGCATGGACATGGACCAGATGACCTGGGCGATGCTCATGGAGGAAGCGGGCTACACCTGGCTGTCGCTGCGGACCATGGTGAACATCACCAACGCTGCCATCAACAAGCTGGCAGCCGAAGCCAATGAAGAGCAGCGCGAACGCTTTCTCAAACCCCTGCTGGCCTCCGAACGCAAGGTGTTCAACGCCATCAGCGAGCCGGGCACGGGCTCTAACATTGCGCAGGTCCAGACCCGCGCAGACCTGCAGGGCGACCACTACGTGCTCAACGGCCGCAAGCTGTGGATCACCAACGGAGCCTTCGGCGACTTCGGCATCGTGGTCGCCCGCACGTTCAGCCCCGATTGCCAGGGGGGGCTGTCCACCTTCCTGGTGGAGCGTGACGTGTCTCCTTATGAAGTGCGCAATGTTGACACCATGGTGTTGCGCAGCACCGGCACGGCGGAGCTTGCGTTCGACAACGTCAAGGTGCCTCGCGCCAACCTGCTGGGCGAAGAAGGCAACGCACTCAAGAAGATGCTCATGGGCCTGGACGGCGCGCGCGTCAACATTGCCATGGGTGCCGTGGGCGCTGCCCAAGCGGCGCTCGACCTGTCCATCGACTACGCCCGCACCCGCACCCAGTTCGGCAAGCCCATCGGCAGCTTCCAGCTGGTGCAAAAACTCATCGTGGACATGACGATCCGCGTGGAAGCCGCCCGGGCACTGAGCCTGCGCGCGGCCGCCGCACTGGATGCCAATGCCGATGCGCGCACCGCCTGCTCCATCGCCAAGCTCTACGCCACCGAGGCCGCACACGAAGTCGCCAGCATGGCGCTGCAGGTGCACGGCGGCCTGGGCTACGCCACCGACTACCCCATCGAGCGCATCTTCCGCGACACGCGCGGCGGCACGATTCCCGAGGGCACCACCGAAGTGCAGACCTTGATTGCCGGGCGCGAAATCCTGGGCATCTCGGCGATTGTCTGATCCTCGGCATCGCTGCACCCATAACGACCGGGAGACCACATTGACTGACCTTTCACGACTGATCCGCCCACGCTCGATTGCCCTGGTGGGCGCCTCGGACCGCCCGCAGAGCATTGGCGAGCGCACGCTGACCAATCTGCTGGACCATTCCGAGTTCGACGGAGACATATACCTCGTCAACCCCACCAAGGCAGAAATCCGCGGGCGCCGCTGCTGGCCCAGCGTGGCATCGCTGCCCGCCACGCCGGACGTGGCGGTGATCGTGGTGCCCGCATCGGGCGTGCTGGCGGTGGCCGAAGAATGCGCAGCGCGGGGCGTTCTTTTTGCCATCGTGTTGACGTCGGGCTTTGGCGAGGCCGGTGAGGAAGGCGAACGCGCCCAGGTGCGGCTCAAGGAGATTGCCGATGCGGGCGGTATGCGCCTGTATGGCCCCAACTGCCCGGGTCTCACCAACGTCAACCACCGCCTGGGCCTGACCTTCTCGCCCTCCTTCCCTCATGACCTCGTCAAGGGTCCCATCGGCCTGGCCACACAGGGCGGCGGCCTGGGGCGCAACGTGATGCAGGCCATGGACCGAGGCATCGGCATTGGCCTGTGGGCATCCACCGGCAACGAGGTGGACCTGCAAGTGGCCGACTTCATCCACTACATGGCCGAGGCCCCCGACATCAAGGTGATCGTGACCTTGCTGGAAGGCATCAAGGATGGCGCAAAGTTCGTGGCTGCCGTGAACCGAGCGGCGGCCAACGGCAAGCCCGTGATCGCGCTCAAAGTGGGCAAGTCGGAATACGGGCAGAAGGCGGCACAGTCCCACACCGCATCCCTGACAGGATCGGCCGAGGTGAACAGCGCCGTGTTCAAGCAGTGCGGCGTGATCGAGGTGGACGATATCGACGAGCTGGTCGATACCGCCTGGCTGTTCGCGCGGGGCGAGCCGGCACCCAGCGAAGGGGTGGCCATCTACACCTCGTCGGGCGGCACCGCAGCCTTGACGGCGGACGCCGTGGGCACCGCAGGCCTGACCCTCGCGCAGTTTGCCCCGCAAACGCGGCAGACCCTTGCGGATCTGCTTCCCGCTTACGCTGCGCTCGACAACCCGGTGGACACGACCGCCGCCGTGCTGAGCGATGCGGCACTGATCGAAAAATCGCTGAGCGCAGTGGCGGTGGACCCCAACCTGGGCTGCGTGATCGTTCCGATTGCGCTGGACTACGGCGACACCACCATCCAATTGGCACGCACCATCATCGCCGCGCAGAAAGGTTGCACTACCCCTATCCTTCCCATCTGGATGAGTGACCGCATGGGCGAGGGATATCGCATGCTTGTCGAGGGCGGGTTTGCACCGCCACGGTCGGTGGGCAAGGCCATCAAGGCCATCCAGCGCTGGATCGAATACGGACGCTGGAAACGCGCTCGCGGTGTGCATACGCCGCTGAACCCTGCGGCGGCGCTTGCGCCCGCCACTGCCACGCGCAGCCTGTCCGAGGCCGAAGCGAAGTCCCAGTTGCTGGCAGCAGGCATCCCTCTGCTGCCCAACGCACTGGCGCCCACCGTGGAGGATGCCGTCGCGGCTGCCCAGACCATGGGCTACCCTGTGGTGGCAAAGATCGCGAGCGAGCAGATCGTGCACAAGTCCGACATCGGCGGAGTCGTCGTGGGGCTTCAGAACGCCGACGAACTGCGCCGAGCCTGGGAGGACATCATGGCGGCTGCGAAGCACCACCGGCCCGACGCCCATATCGACGGTCTGCTGATCGAGAAGATGGCGCCGCGCGGCGGCCTGGAGCTGATGGTCGGCGTCACGCGAGACCCCGTGTTCGGCCATGTGATGACCTTCGGCCTGGGCGGCATCTACGTGGAGATCCTGCGCGACGTCACCCGTCGCATGCTGCCGCTCGGGGCCCGCGAGGCGGCCGCCATGATCCGTGAGATGCGGTGTTTTCCGCTACTGCAAGGAGCGCGCGGCCGCCCACCGTCAGACCTCGACGCGCTGCAGACGCTGCTGCTGCACATCTCTGACTTCGTGATGCGCAACGCAAACCGCATTGAGGAGATGGACCTCAACCCGGTGTGGATAGGCGCTCAAGGCGAAGGCGTGCTGCCACTGGACGCGGTCATTATCGAAAGAACCTCCGCAGGAGCACCGGCATGACTGGCGCCGCAGCCCGACCGCCGCTGCAGGGCATCACGGTGGTGGATTTCAGTGAGCTGCTGCCAGGCCCATTCCTCACGCAGAACCTGGCGGAAATGGGCGCGCGCATCATCAAGATCGAGCGTCCGCCGCACGGCGACAACGCGCGACATCTGGGCCAAGGCGGTTTCGAAGCCGTAAACCGTGGCAAGCAAAGCCTGCTGGTGGACCTGAAGGACGAAACCCGGCGCGCCCAGGTTCGCGATTTGATCGCGTCGGCCGACGTCGTGATCGAGTCCTACCGCCCCGGAGTGATGGCGCGTCTCGGCCTGGACGCCGCAGCGCTCTGCAAGGCCTATCCGCGCCTCATCTATGTGTCCCTCAGTGGTTACGGCCAGACTGGACCCTGGGCCGAACTGCCGGGGCATGACATCAACTACCTG
This sequence comes from Acidovorax sp., assembly GCA_041987645.1. Classification (GTDB taxonomy): domain Bacteria; phylum Pseudomonadota; class Gammaproteobacteria; order Burkholderiales; family Burkholderiaceae_C; genus Paracidovorax. The sequence continues at coordinate 23,223 of JBHIWE010000030.1, forward strand.
GCCGCCGCCGGCGTGCTGGCGGTCTCGGGTCCGCCCGATGGCGCCCCCGCGCAGAGCTTCGGGCTACCGGTGGCCGACCTGTGCGGGACCATGTACGCGCTGTCCGCCACCCTCGCCGCACTGTTCCAGCGCGAAGCCACTGGCCGTGGGCAATACCTGGACGTGGCGTTGGCCGATTGCGCCTTGCACTGGATGAACCCACGGCTGGGCGCCTACCGGTCGGCAGGTGCGCGCACGGTGGATGCGCAGCGCGAGGCCACGCTGGTGAAGGCCGCCTACGGCGCGTTCCAGTGCAAGGATGGGCGCTACGTGTCGATTGCTGCGCTGGAGGATCATTTCTGGAAGCGCTTGTGCACAGCCCTGCCGCTCGCGCCCTTCGATGGTCCGGAGTACGCCACGCACAAGGCACGCAAGGCAGTCGCTAATGCAATCAATCTGCGCATTGAGCAGGTCATGGCGCCCCTGGATTCGCGGGATGCCTTCGAACTGCTGTGCCGCCATGACGTTCCAGCTGCACCCGTGGTTCATCCCGCCGAACTGTCGTCGCAAGCGCATTTCGCCTCGCGAGGCAAGTTTGCCGCTGGTGATGACATGCCGTGGGTACGCTTCCCCGTGGCCATGGAGGGGATGGGCGACACCCACCTGGCTGGAGCGCCCGTCCTGGGTTCTGCGGGGGGCTGACCTATGGGCGCCGCTCTGCGCACGCGCATTACGCAGCTTCTGGGGATCGATCACCCCATCCTGGGCGGCGGCCTGATGTGGCTGTCCGACGCGAGGTATGTGGCTGCGCTGGTGAACGCAGGTTGCATCGAGGCCCTTCGCTGCATGGATTCACCCAATGGAATGGAAATACAACAATGAACCGACTGCCTTTCATGGAACGGCTGGTGGTGCCCGTCATTGCCGCCCCCATGCTGCGTGTCTCTGGCATCGAGCTGGTCTCGGCCGCGTGCGGAGCCGGGGTCATCGGCGCGTTTCCCACGGCCAATTGCACGTCTCTGGACGAGTTTTCTGCCTGGTTGCAACGGCTACAGCGCGAGGCCAGGGAACAGCCAAGTCGAGCGCCCTATTGCCCTAATCTCATCATGCGACGAGATCCTGCACGCCTCAAGGCCGAAGTGGACTTGATCGTGCGCCACGGTGCGGAACTGGTGATCACGAGCGTGGGTTCTCCCGTTTCGGTGATTCCCGCTTTGCACGATGGCGGTTGCCTTGTGTTTGCCGATGTCGCTTCGCTGCACCATGCAGAGCGCGCGCTGAAGGCCGGCGTCGACGGCCTGGTTCTTTTGTCGTCCGGCGCAGGCGGGCACACCGGCTGGGCCAACCCGTTCGCGTTCGTGCGCGCCGTGCGCCAGATCTTCGATGGCCCCATCGTTCTGTCGGGCGGCCTGTCTGACGGCGTGGCGCTGCGCGCTGCGACGGTTCTGGGTTGCGACCTGGGGTGTGTGGGAACGCGGTTCATCGCTACCAAGGAAAGCCTGGCTGCGGGGGCCTACAAGCAGATGCTGCTGGAAAGCTCCATGGACGATGTGCTTGCCACGCGTGCCTTCACCGGATTACCTGCAAACTTCTTGAGGCCGTCCATCCGCCGTGTGGGACTCGACCCAGATGGGCTGGACGAAACGATAACAGTCCAGGAGGCTCGCACAAAATTCGGAGGGGGCTCTGAAGGCCAGGTCATTCAGCGGTGGGCAGATCTCTGGAGCGCGGGGCATTCGGTTTCGGGGGTAACCTGCGTACCGAGCGCTGCTGAGCTGGTTCACTCCATGGCCAGGGAGTATCAGGCCGCCTGAATCCTCCCAGGTTTGAACTGCCCCCCCAGAAGCTGGACTGAATCACCCTAGGGTTCTCCAGCCTAGCGATGTCAGCCACGTCCAGACGCTCGATCACTCCCACTCGATCGTCGCCGGCGGCTTGCTCGAAACGTCGTAGGTCACGCGGTTGATGCCGCGCACTTCGTTGATGATGCGGCCCGACACCTGCTTGAGCAGCGCGTAGGGCAACTCGGCCCAGTCGGCGGTCATGAAGTCGCTGGTCTGCACGGCGCGCAGGGCGACGACGTAGTCATAGGTGCGGCCATCGCCCATCACGCCCACGCTCTTGACGGGCAGGAAGACGGTGAAGGCCTGGCTGGTCAGGTCGTACCAGCTCTTGCCGGTGGCTTCGTCGGTGAAATTGCGCAGCTCTTCGATGAAGATGGCGTCGGCACGGCGCAGCAGCTCAGCGTATTCCTTCTTCACTTCGCCCAGGATGCGCACGCCCAGGCCCGGGCCGGGGAACGGGTGGCGATAGACCATCTCGGGCGGCAGGCCCAGGGCCACGCCCAGTTCGCGCACTTCGTCCTTGAACAGTTCGCGCAGCGGCTCCAGCAGCTTCAGGCCGAGCTGCTCGGGCAGGCCGCCCACGTTGTGGTGGCTCTTGATCGTGACGGCCTTCTTGCTCTTGGCGCCGCCCGATTCAATGACGTCAGGATAGATGGTGCCTTGTGCCAGGAAGGTCGCCCCCTTGTGGCCACCGTCGCCGGCCTTGAGCTTGGCGGCTTCCTGCTAGAACACAGTGACGAAGTCGCCACCGATGATCTTGCGCTTGGCCTCGGGGTCGCTCACGCCGGCCAGCTTGCCCAGAAAGAGCTCGCTCGCATCCACGCGGATGACCTTGGCGTGCAGCTTGCCCTCGAACATTTCCATGACCATGTCGCCTTCGTTCAGGCGCAGCAGCCCGTGATCCACGAAGACGCAGGTGAGCTGGTCGCCGATGGCGCGATGGATCAGCGCTGCCGCGACGGACGAATCCACTCCGCCCGACAGGCCGAGGATGACTTCCTCATCACCCACCTGCTCGCGGATCTTCTGGACGGCTTCCTCGATGTAGTCGCCCATGACCCAGTCGGGCGCGGCCTTGCAGATGCCCAGCACGAAGCGCTCGAGCAGCGCCTTGCCCTGAACAGTGTGCGTGACTTCGGGGTGGAACTGCACGGCGTAGAAACGGCGCGCTTCGTCGGCCATGCCGGCGATGGGGCAGCTCGGGGTGCTGGCCATCAGCTTGAAGCCCGGGGGCAGCTCGGTGACCTTGTCGCCATGGCTCATCCACACGTTCAGCATGCCGTGGCCTTCGGCCGTGGTGAAGTCGGCGATGTCCTTGAGCAGCTCGGTATGGCCGTGGGCGCGCACGGCGGCGAAGCCGAATTCGCGCTTGTGGCCGCCTTCCACCTTGCCGCCCAGCTGGTGGGCCATGGTCTGCATGCCGTAGCAGATGCCCAGCACGGGCACGCCCAGCTCGAACACGGCCTGCGGCGCCTTGTCCGTCGAGTC
>JBHIWE010000031.1:0-26469 GCA_041987645.1 Acidovorax sp.
TTCTGCGTGATGCGCCAGGCCAGGCCCTCGGCGATCGCGGTCTTGCCCACACCGGCTTCGCCCACCAGCAGCGGGTTGTTCTTGCGGCGGCGGCAGAGGATCTGGATCGTGCGCTCGACCTCGTAGTGGCGGCCGATCAGCGGATCTATCTTGCCGTCCTTGGCGGCCTGGTTGAGGTTCTGGGTGTACTGCTCCAGCGGCGAGGCCTTCTCGTTGCGCTCGCCACCACCGCCCTCTTCGGACTCAGAGGGGTTCTCGGCCTTGGCGGGCTCCGGAGGCTCGCCCTTCTTGATGCCGTGGGCGATGAAGTTGACCACGTCCAGACGCGTCACGCCCTGCTGGTGCAGGTAATAGACGGCGTGCGAATCCTTTTCGCCGAAGATGGCGACCAGCACGTTGGCGCCGGTCACTTCCTTCTTGCCGTTGCCGGTGGACTGCACATGCATGATGGCGCGCTGGATCACGCGCTGGAAACCCAGCGTGGGCTGCGTGTCCACCTCGTCGGTGCCGGCCACCTGCGGAGTGTTGTCCTTGATGAAGTTGGCCAGCGACGCGCGCAGGTCGTCGATGTTGGCCGAGCATGCGCGCAGCACTTCGGCTGCGCTGGGGTTATCCAGCAGCGCCAGCAGCAGATGCTCCACGGTGATGAACTCGTGGCGTTGCTGGCGGGCCTCGACAAAGGCCATGTGCAAGCTGACTTCCAGTTCCTGGGCAATCATGTGAACTCCTTTGTGCTTGCGGGTAAAAGATAACTGTAGATCGGGCTGGAAAACCGTTTATTCAACAGGCTCACTCACGCATTGCAGCGGGTGGCCTGCCTTGTGGGCGGCTTCGAGGACCTGCTCGACCTTGGTCGCGGCGACGTCGCGGGAATACACCCCGCATACGCCTTTACCGTCCAGATGGATCTTGAGCATGATCTGGGTCGCGGACTCCCGATCCTTGCCGAAGAACTCCTGCAGCACGACGATCACGAACTCCATGGGGGTGTAATCGTCGTTCAGCATCAGCACCTGGTACATCTGGGGCGGCTGCGTGCGCTGCGTACGCCGCTCCAGCACCACCGAGCCGCCATCGTCCCGGGCGGGTGCGCGGGTCGGGGTGATCGGTGTCTGGGAAGGTGGTTTCGTGGCCATGAATTCATTCTAGCGATGCAAGCTCGCCAGCGTGCCCTGTGGGACTTGGTGCCTGGCACACTTTTTTCAAGCGGTCAGCCCGCGTCGTAAATGACCGACACCGCGCCGCTGCCGGCCTGCGCGCTCCAGGCGGCCAGGGCCGCATCGGACGGGAAGAACCGGCTGGCCTCGCCCAGTTGCAGTTCCGCAGTGGCGGCGCCCTGCTCAGCCTTGCAGCACAGGTTCATGCGCACCCGCAGGCCGTGCACCAGGGTCTCGCCATGCTCGGTTTCCTCGCGCTTGGCCGGGAACTCCCGGACCAGGCGCGCCACATCGGGCACCGCGTCTCCCACCGAGACCTGGAGGTAGCGCCCGTATCTGGCACGGGCGGCCGCCAGATCGTAGGCCTGCTGAACCTTCACCCGGAGCCCGCCGCTGAAATGGTCGAGCTGCAGCCGCCCGCTGATGACGACGAATTCATCGTCCTTGAGCACGTCGCGGTTCGCGTTGAGCACGCCTTCGTCGGCCGAGGCCTCGATGGTGGCGGACTTGTCGTCCAGCTTGAACAGCGCCAGCTTGCCGCGCGAGCCGTTGATGACCCGCAGGTCGCTCACAATGCCGGCGAGCGTCTGGGTTTCGCGGCTGTCGCCCAGCTCTTCGATGGGGGTGCGCACGAAGCGGCGCACTTCTTTTTCCACCTCGTCGAAGAGGTGGCCCGACAGGTAGTAGCCGATGGCCGTCTTTTCCTGGGTCAGTCGCTCCTTGATGCCCCAGGGCCGCACGTCCACAAGATCGGGCTCCTGCGTGCTGGAGCCGTGGGCGTCGTCGCCCATCATGTCGAAGAGGCCGCCCTGGTGGGCGTTGGCATGCGTGGCGGCGGCGAATTCGAAGGCCCGGTCGAGCGAGGCCGACAGCGCGGCCCGGTTGAGCTGCAGCGCGTCGAAGGCGCCGGCCTTGATGAGCGCATCCACCGTACGCTTGTTGATGCGCGAGCGGTCCACGCGCACGCAGAAGTCGAAGAGGCTCTTGAATGGCCCCACTGTGCTGCCTTGGGGCCCCTCGCCCCGGCCCTCGCGCGCGGCGATGATGGCTTCGATGGCCTGCTGCCCCGTACCCTTGATGGCGCCCAGGCCGTAGCGGATGACCTTGTCGGTGACCGGCTCGAAGCGGTACATGCCGCGATTCACGTCCGGCGGCTCGAAGGTCATTCCGAAGTTCTTGACCGCATCCTCGAACAGCACCTTGAGCTTGTCGGTGTCGTCCATTTCCACCGTCATGTTGGCGCAGAAGAACTCGGCCGTGTAGTGCACCTTGAGCCAGCCCGTGTGGTAGGCCAGCAGGGAATACGCGGCGGCGTGCGACTTGTTGAAGCCGTAGCCCGCGAACTTCTCCATCAGGTCGAACACCTCGTCGGCCTTGTCCTGGCCGATGCCCTTCTCGGCCGCGCCCTTGCGGAAGATCTCTCGGTGCTCGGCCATCTCCTCGGCCTTCTTCTTGCCCATCGCCCGCCGCAGCATGTCGGCGCCGCCCAGGCTGTAGCCGCCCAGCACCTGGGCGGTCTGCATCACCTGTTCCTGATAGACCATGATCCCGTAGGTCTCGGCCAGCACCGGCTCGACCAGCGGATGGGGATACTCCACCGGCTCCTTGCCATGCTTGCGGTTCACGAAGGTGGGGATCAGGTCCATGGGCCCCGGGCGGTAGAGGGCGTTCAGGGCAATCAGGTCTTCCAGCCGGCTCGGACGTGCCTCTTTCAGCATGCCCTGCATGCCGCGGCTTTCAAACTGGAACACCGCTTCCGTCTTCCCGTCGGAGAAGAGCCGATAAGTGGGTGCGTCGTCGAGCGGGATGTTCTCGAAAGCGAAGTTCTCCTGGCCCTTGTGGCGCTTGACGATGAACTCGCGGGCGATCTCCAGGATCGTCAGGGTGGCCAGGCCCAGGAAGTCGAACTTCACGAGGCCGATGGCCTCCACGTCGTCCTTGTCGTACTGGCTCACGGCCGATTCGCTGCCCGGCTGCTGGTAAAGCGGGCAGAAGTCGGTCAGCTTGCCCGGCGCGATCAGCACGCCCCCCGCGTGCATGCCGATGTTGCGGGTCATGCCTTCGAGCTTCTGGGCCATCTCGATGATGGTCTTGACGTCTTCTTCCTTGCGCACGCGCTCGTACAGCATGGGCTCGAGCTCGAGCGCGTAGTTGTTCTTGTCGCCCTCCTTCTTCACCTCCGGCGGATACGCCAGGGTGTAGGACATGCCGGGCTTGCCGGGCACCAGCTTGGAGATGCCGTCGCAGAAGGTGTAGCTCATGTCCATCACCCGGCCCACGTCGCGGATGGCGGCCTTGGCCGCCAGCGTGCCGAAGGTGGCGATCTGGCTCACGGCGTTCTTGCCGTACTTGTCCTTGACGTAGTCGATCACCCGGTCGCGGTTGGACTGGCAGAAGTCGATGTCGAAGTCGGGCATGGACACCCGCTCGGGGTTCAGGAAGCGCTCGAACAGCAGGTTGTACTGGAGCGGGTCCAGGTCGGTGATCTTCAGCGCATAGGCCACGAGCGAGCCGGCGCCCGATCCCCGGCCCGGCCCCACCGGGCAGCCGTTCTGCTTGGCCCACTGGATGAAGTCGCCCACGATGAGGAAATAGCCCGGGAAACCCATCTTCAGGATGGTGCCCAGCTCGAACTCCAGCCGCTCCACGTAGCGCGGGCGCTGCTTGTCGCGCTCGGCCTCCTGGGGAAAGAGCTGCCGCAGCCGGTCCTCCAGCCCCTCGAACGACGCGTACCGGAAATACTCGTCAATCGGCATGCCATTGGGCGTGGGAAAGTCCGGCAGTCGAGGCTTGCCCAGCACCAGTGTCAGGTTGCAGCGTTTGGCAATCTCCACCGTGTTGGCGATGGCCGAGGGCACATCGGCAAAAAGCGCCTCCATCTGGGCGCTGGACTTGAAGTACTGCTCGCGCGTGAACTTGCGCACCCGGCGCTGGTTGGCCAGGATCTCGCCCTCGGCGATGCAGATGCGCGCCTCATGGGCTTCGTAGTCGTCCGCCGTGGCGAACTGCACCGGATGGGTCGCCACGACCGGCAGGTTGAGCCGCGCCGCCAGCTGCACGGCGGCGATCACATGCGCTTCGTCGTCCACCCGCCCGGCGCGCTGGATCTCCATGTAGAAGCGGTGCGGGAACATGCCGGCCAGCTCCAGCGCCAGGTCGGCCGCGCCGCCTTCGTCGCCGCGCATCAGCGCCTGCCCGACCGGCCCGGCCCGCGCGCCGGCCAGCAGGAGGAGGCCAGCATTGAGTTCCTGCAGCCACTCCCAGGTGCAGACCGGAACGTTCTTGACGATGTTGCGCGTCCATGCACGCGCCAGCAATTCGGACAGGTTCAGGTAGCCCTGCTTGTCCTGCACCAGCACCACCATGCGGCCCACGGCGCCACCGGGCGGGGCCACGTTGATCTCGGCCCCCAGCACCGGCTTGACGCCCTTGCCCCGGGCTTCCTTATAGAACTTGATGGCTCCGAACAGGTTGTTCAGATCGGTGATGGCCAGGGCGGGCTGGCCGTCCTTGGCAGCCGACTTGGCGACCTCGTCGATGCGGTTGGTACCGTCAACGACGGAAAATTCGGTGTGCAGGCGCAGATGAACAAACATCCCGGCATTGTAGAAAGGCCATGAATCCCGCCCGGCCGCATGGCTGCGCAGCCCGGCCCGCTCGGCGCCCGCCGCATCGCTACAATGGCCCGTTTCCGCGCCTGGGCGGCGTGCGACGGGTGCTTCGCCCGGCCAAACGGCGCCCGAACGGGCGCCAGTCCATGACGACGACTCCCTCTTCCTGCCAGAAAGCCGCATCCATGTCGCGTATGTCCGCTCCTTTTGTGTCCGCACTGCTGGCCGCCGGCCTGCTGGCGGGCTGCTCCACCACGACGGAAGACAAGACCGCCGGCTGGACCACCGACAAGATCTATTCGGAAGCGCGCGACGAACTCAACGGGGGCGCCTACGACAAGGCCGTGCCGCTGCTCGAGAAGCTCGAAGGCCGGGCCGCCGGCACGCCGCTGGCGCAGCAGGCTCAGCTCGATAAGGCCTATGCCCAGTACAAGGGCGGCGAAAAGGCGCAGGCCATCGCCACGCTGGACCGCTTCCTGAAGCTGCACCCGGCTAGCCCCGCCTACGATTACGCGCTCTACCTGAAGGGCCTGGTCAACTTCAACGACAACCTGGGCCTCTTTTCCTGGGTGTCGCGCCAGGACCTGTCCGAGCGCGACCAGAAGGCCGCCAAGGATTCCTTCGAGTCGTTCCGCGAGCTGGTCACGCGCTTTCCCGATTCGCGCTACACGCCCGATGCACGCCAGCGCATGACCTACATCGTGAACTCGCTGGCGCAGTACGAAGTCCACGTGGCGCGCTACTACTACAGCCGCGGCGCCTACGTGGCCGCCATCGGCCGCGCCCAGAACGCGCTGGCTGAGTACAGGGACGTCCCGGCGCTGGAAGAAGCGCTCTACATCCTCATCAAGTCCTACGACGCGCTGGGCATGACCCAGCTGCGCGACGACGCAACCCGCGTGATGCAGGCCTCCTACCCCAACAGCGAGATGCTGACCCAGGGCCCGAAGGCCAAGGTCAATCCGTGGTGGAAGTTCTGGTAATCAGCAGCGCATCCAGCGCCTGATCGAACGCTTCCTGCGTCTCGATCCGGCGCATCGGCGGCAGCGCACGCAGCAGGCGCTTGCCGTAGCCCATGGTGACGAGGCGCGTATCGGCCACCACCAGCACCCCGGTATCGGTCTCGCTGCGGATCAGCCGGCCGGCCCCCTGCTTGAGCGCCACGGCGGCTTCCGGCAGGGCGAAGTCCCGGAACGCACTGCGCCCCGCGAGCTCCAGCTGCTGCCCCCGCGCGTCCACCAGCGGATCGCCGGGCGGCGGAAACGGCAGCTTGTCGATCACCACCAGCTGCAGGGCGCTGCCCGGCACGTCGAAGCCTTCCCAGAACGAAGCCGATGCCACCAGAACGCGGCCCTGGCCGGGCGCTGCGCCGTCTTCGTCCCAGGCGCTGTGCTGGCTGGATGACTCGTTGCGGAAGCGCTCCATGAGTTCGCGCTTGGTACCCTGGCCCTGCACCAGCACCTCGATGGCGGAGCTGGCGGCAAAGCGTTGCTGCAACGCTGCGCCGATGCCGCGCAAGGCCTTGAGCGTGGTGGTGAGCACCAGGGTGCGACCGCCCAGCCGCTGCACGGCGTCGCCCACCCAGCGGGCCAGGCTCTCGGTGTGGCGCGGATCGGCCGGCGCTGGCAGGTGCGGCGGCACATAGAGCGCCGCCTGCGCGGCGTAGTCGAAGGGGCTGCCGACCCGCAGAATGCGCGCATCCTGCAGCCCGCAAGGCTGGGTGAACCAGCTGAGGGCCTCGTCCGTGCCCAGCGTGGCCGAGGTGAATATCCAGGAACGGCCGCGCTCGCCCAGCCCGGCGGAAGCGCCGGACGCGGGGGATTGCTGCCCGCCACCGCCATTCCCGACTTCCGGCTCGTCCCAGGCGCCCTCTTCCACCTTGGGAGCCGACCATAGCGGCGCCAGGCGCGGCGCGATGTCCAGCGGCGACTCCACCAGGCGCAGGTGCAGGCCGGCATCGGCCCAGCGCGTGGCCTCCGGCGGGCATGGCTGGGCCCAGTGCGCCAGGCGCTCCATGGCCAGCACGGCGCGCTCGTGCAGGCGAGCGAAATCGGGTGCCCGGTCGGCGACCGTATCCAGCCCTTCCAGCACGCGCCGCAGCGCCCACTCCAGCGCCTGCAGGGCAGCACCCCAAGCACGGGGATCGGCACCTTCGGGCGCTTCGCCGGCCCAGGAAAGGCGCGTGCCAGACGCGGCACCGCCGCTGCCCGCAGCGCCCCCGCCAGCCACCGTCGCCCGCAGCCCGTCGGCGCCCTGGCGCAAGGCCTGGGCCAGCACCGGCCAGTCCACCCAGCCGCGCGCATGCTGCAGACCCACCTGCAGCAGATCGCGCGCGAGGTCGTGCAACTGGCCCGTGCTGAACTGCACGCCAAGGAACTGCACCCCGGTCGCGTTGAGCTGGTGCGCCTCGTCGAAGACCACGACCCGCACCGAGGGCAGCAGCTCCGCCATGCCGGACTCGCGCACCGCCAGATCGGCGAAGAAGAGATGGTGGTTGATGACGACCACGTCCGCCGCCAGCGCCTCACGCCGCGCCAGGTTGACGTGGCATTCACGCAAGCGCGGGCAAGCGGGGCCCAGGCAGTTCTCCCGTGTCGAGGTCACGAGCGGGATCACAGGCGACTTCTCGTCCAGCCCGGGCAGCTCGGCCAGATCGCCGCTGCGGGTGCCCTGGGCCCAGACCTCGACGCGGGCCAGCACGCGCTGCAGGGCGCGTTCGCCCGCGAGGCCGTCCTGGCGGGCCTGCTCCATGCGGTGCAGGCACAGATAGCTGGAGCGCCCTTTGAGCAGCGCGGCCTTCAGCGGCAGGGCCAGCACCTCCAGTAGCCGCGGCAGGTCGCGCGCGAAGAGCTGGTCCTGCAGCGACTTGGTGGCGGTGGAGATCAGCACCCGCTCGCCGCTGAGCAGGGCCGGGACCAGATACGCGAAGGTCTTGCCCACGCCGGTGCCGGCCTCCACCACCAGGGCGCCGCCCGCGTCGATGGTCTGGGCCACGGCCTGGGCCATGTCGGCCTGCGCGGCACGGGGGTGGAAGTGCGGCAGGCCCCGGGCCAGCGTGCCCGTAGGCGCGAAAGCGGCATCCACCAGCGCTGCAAGCGGGCTCAGCAGCATGGGCGCCCCGCCACAGCGTCACACCACAGCATAGAGCGAGAAAAGAAGCCGGGTGCCCACCCACGCCACCGCGCCGCACGGATAATGCGGCGTCCTCGATTCGCGCCCCCCCTTCCGAGCAGCCCGCCACCATGACCACCGCCTACCGCCTCACAGCTTCCACGGGAACGCACAAGGGGGATCGGGAGTACCAGCAGGATCAGGTCACCCTGCTGGCCCACCCGCACTTTCTCGGCTGCGTTCTGGGCGTGGTCGCGGACGGCATGGGCGGACGTAGCGGTGGCCGCCAGGCAGCCGATCAGGTCATGATGACGGCCCAGCAACTGTTCGAGCGCTATTCGCCAGAGACCGACGACGCCGCCGCCCTGCTGGACAGCCTGGCGCGCGAGGCGCATTTGGTGATCCGGCTCACGGCGGTCTCTGCCGAGCAAGAGCCGCACAGCACCTTTGCGGCTTTTCTCATCAACCCCAGCGGAGACTGCCACTGGGCGCATTCCGGGGACTCTCGCATTTACCACTTCCAGCGCGGCAAGCTGCTGCGGCGCACCCGGGATCATTCCTATGTGCAAACCCTGGTGGACCGGGGCGAGATCGACGAGGCCCAAGCCAGCGCGCACCCTCGCGCCAATGTGCTCGTCGGCTGCCTGGGCATGGAAGGCGATCCGCCGATCGACACCCACTGCATCAGCCGGCTGCAGCCAGGGGACGTGCTGCTGAACTGCACCGACGGGCTCTGGCACTATTTCTCCCCCACCGAAATGGCGCAGGCGCTGACCACACTGAGCCCACGCGAAGCGTCGGAACTGCTCATTCACAAGGCGCGCGCTCGGGCGCGCGGCGCCGGCGACAACCTCTCGCTGATCGTGGTGAAGATCGAGGCGCCCCAGGCGGCCTAGCCTTCGCCCGCAGTGCCCCCATGAGGCGGTGAAAACAATCACTGCGCGGCCGACGCCGGGCGCTCCGGAGGCGGCAGAGGCGCAGCCTGCTTGCGCCCGGATGCCGCTGCCTCGGCACGCGACTTCTCGTACTTGGCGCGGCGCTCCTGAGCCGCCTTCTGCTTGGCTTCGTAACGGGCACGCGACTCGGCCATACGGGCAGGCTCCTCGCTGAGCCGCCGGGTCTCATCCGCAGCGTGATTCGCCTGGCGGGCACGCTGCTGATCCGCACGCTGGCGGGCTTCCTGCGCCTTGGCGTCAACATCGGCCGACTGGCGAGCGGCGGGCTGGGGCCGGGCCGCAGCCGCCGCCTCGCGGGCCTGCTGGCGCTGCTGGTTTTCCTGCACCGACTGGCGGCGGGCGGCGGCCTTTTCCTGCCGCTCCTGATCGTTGAGTTCGATCTCCCGCGCCCTCAGGGGACGCTCGGCTTCGCGCTCCTGCGCCCTCACCCGCAACAGGCAGCTCTCGACCACGAAGTGCTGATAGCACTGCCTTTCGTCCTGCGCTCGCCGGTCCTGCAGCGCCTGCCGCTGCAGCTTGATCTCGGCTCGCTCGCGCTCACGCGCTTCCTGAACCGAGGCCGCAGCAGTGACAGTGGCGTTGGTGTTGGTGTTGGCAGCGGAAGCATCCGCCCCGGATGGTGCAGGCACCGCCGTCTGGGCCGACGCGGCAGCCGATGCCACGCCCAGCGCGAGGACCAGCGCGGCCGGAGCCACACAGCGCAGCACGGCCGCGATCGGGTTCAGAGGCAGATTCGTCTTCTTCATCAAGTCAGTCCGGTATCGACCAGGCGCCGCTCCAGCGCCAGGAACTCCTTGGATTGCATCTCGTTGAGCCGCGAGACGGTGCGCGGGAACTCGTGCGCCAGCGGGCCTTCGGTGTAGAGCTGCTCGGGCGGCACGGCAGCCGAGAGAATCAGCTTGACGCGGCGATCGTAGAGCACGTCGATCAGCCACGTGAAGCGGCGCGCCGGCGAAGCCATGGCCACGGGCATGTAAGGCACGTCGGAGAGCAGCACCGTGTGGAACTGCGTGGCGATCTCCAGGTAATCGTTCTGAGAGCGCGGGCCGCCGCACAGTTCCCGGAAATTGAACCACACCACGCCGCCGGCCTTGCGGCGCGCACGGATCTCCCGCGCCTCGATGTGCAGCACGGGGTCTTCGTCCGCCACCTCGGCCAGCTGGTCGAACGCCTCGGACATGGCGGCATCGGCATCGGGGCCCAGGGGCGTGTGATAGAGCTGCACCAGCTCCAGCGTACGGCGGCGATAGTCGGTGCCGTTGTCCACGTTGACCACCTCCATGCGCTCGTTGAGCAGGGCGATGGCGGGCAGGATGCGGTCCCGGTGCAGGCCATCCGGGTACAGTTCGTCGGGCTTGAAGTTGGACGTGGTGACCAGGCCAACGCCGTTGTCGAACAGCGACTGCAGCAGCCGGTGCAGGATCATCGCGTCGGTGATGTCGGCCACATGGAATTCGTCGAAGCAGATCAGCTTGAACCGCTTGGAGATGCGCGCGCCCAGCACGTCGAGCGGATTCACCGTGCCCTGCAGGTCGGCGAGTTCGCGGTGGACCTCGCGCATGAATTCGTGAAAATGCAGCCGCACCTTGCGCTTGATGGGCACGGCGTTGAAGAAGCAATCCATCAGGAAGCTCTTGCCACGCCCCACACCGCCGTACATGTACACGCCACGCGGCACGGGCGGGCGGTGGATGAGCTTTTTCAAGGCGTTGGAGCGGCGCTCCTTGTACTCGGTCCACTCGTCGGCACAACGCTGCAGGGCGTCCACCGCGCGCAGTTGCGCCGGATCGCTGCGATACCCCTTGGCGGCGAGTTCCGCCTCATATGCCTGCCTGACTTTCATGCGCGCCTCGATGCTATAAAAACAATAGCTGCGAGCGCTTGAATTTCAAGCGCTCGCAGCTGATTTGGCTCAAATCACGAAAAGACCAGCGCGCGGCAGGAACCCGGCCTGCCGCACGGCCCGGCCTCAGAAGTTGAGCGTGCGCTTGTCCACCGCCAGGGCGGCTTCCTTGGTGGCTTCGCTCAGGGACGGGTGGGCGTGGCAGATGCGCGCGATGTCTTCGGCGCTGGCCTTGAACTCCATGGCCACCACGGCTTCGGCGATCAACTCGCTGGCCATCGGGCCGACGATGTGGACACCCAGGATCTCGTCCGTCGCCGCGTCGGCCAGGAACTTGACCATGCCGGTCGTGTCGCCCAGCGCGCGCGCCCGGCCGTTGGCCAGGAACGGGAAGGTGCCGGCCTTGTACTTCACGCCATCGGCCTTGAGCTGCTGCTCGGTGCGGCCCACCCACGCGATTTCCGGGTTGGTGTAGATCACCCAGGGAATCGTGTTGAAGTTCACGTGGCCGTGCTGGCCGGCGATGCGTTCCGCCACCGTCACGCCCTCTTCCTCGGCCTTGTGCGCCAGCATCGGGCCGCGCACCACGTCACCCACGGCCCACACGCCGGGCAGGTTGGTCTTGCAATCGCCATCGACGACGATCGCGCCACGCTCGTCCAGCTGCAGGCCCACGGCTTCGGCGTTCAGGCCGATGGTGTTGGGCACGCGTCCGATGGAGACGATGAGCTTGTCCACGTCCAGCGACACGGCTTCGCCCTTGGCATTGGTATAGGCCACGTTCACGCCGGACTTGCCGGACTGGATCTCGCCAACCTTCACGCCCAGCTCGATCTTCAGGCCCTGCTTGTCGAAAGCCTTCTTGGCTTCCTTGGCGATCTGCTCGTCCACGGCGCCCAGGAAGGTCGGCAGGCCTTCGAGCACCGTCACTTCGGAACCCAGGCGACGCCAGACGGAACCCATTTCCAGGCCGATCACGCCGGAGCCGATCAGGCCCAGCTTCTTGGGCACCGCGCCGATGCGCAGCGCGCCGTCGTTGGACAGAATGTTCTCTTCATCGAACGGCGTGCCGGGCAGCGCGCGGGCGTTGGAGCCCGTGGCCACAATGATCTGCTTGCCCGTGAGGGTTTCGGTGTCCTTGCCGGCGACCTGGATCTCGTAGCCGCCTTCGGCCGCCTTCACGAACGAGCCACGGCCGTGGAAGAAGGTGACCTTGTTCTTCTTGAACAGGTACAGGATGCCGTCGTTGTTCTGCTTCACGACGTTGTCCTTTCGGCCCACCATCTTGGCCACGTCCATCGACAGGCCGGTGACGGAAATACCGTGGTCGGCGAAGTGATGGTTGGCCTGCTCGAAATGCTCGGACGATTGCAGCAGCGCTTTGGACGGGATGCAGCCCACGTTGGTGCAGGTGCCGCCCAGGGCCGGGCCGCCCTTGTCGTTCTTCCACTCGTCGATGCAGGCCACGTTGAAGCCCAGCTGGGCCGCACGGATGGCTGCGATGTAGCCGCCGGGGCCGCCGCCGATGACGATCACGTCGAATTGTTTGCTCATGAGGTACTCGCTTGTTCCGTTGAAGAAAGACCCACCGGCGGGCGCAGCCAGCGGCCAGCCACGCGGGTGGGTCGATGCCGTAGAGGGTTAGATGTCGAACAGCAGGCGCGACGGGTCTTCCAGCGCATCCTTCATGGCGACCAGGCCCAGCACGGCTTCGCGGCCGTCGATGATGCGGTGGTCATAGGACATGGCCAGGTAGTTCATCGGACGCACGACCACTTGGCCGTTCTCGACCACGGCGCGGTCCTTGGTCGCGTGAACGCCGAGGATGGCCGACTGGGGCGGGTTGATGATGGGGGTGGACATCATCGAGCCGAAGGTGCCGCCGTTGGAGATGGAGAACGTGCCGCCGGTCATCTCTTCGATGCCCAGCTTGCCTTCGGCCGCCTTCTTGCCGAACTCGGCGATCTTCTTCTCGATGTCGGCGAAGCTCATCTGGTCGGCATTGCGCAGGATGGGCACCACCAGGCCGCGGGGCGAACCCACGGCGATACCGATGTCGAAGTAGCCGTGATAGACGATGTCGTTGCCGTCCACCGAAGCGTTCAGCACGGGGTACTTCTTCAGGGCATGCACGGCGGCCTTGACGAAGAAGGACATGAAGCCCAGCTTGGTGCCGTGCTCCTTGGTGAAGGCGTCCTGGAACTTCTTGCGCAGGTCCATCACCGGGGCCATGTTCACTTCGTTGAACGTGGTCAGGATGGCGTTCGTCGATTGCGACTGCAGCAGGCGTTCGGCCACGCGAGCGCGCAGGCGGCTCATGGGCACACGCTGTTCGGGGCGCTCGCCCAGCTCTTCCTTGCGGGCCGGCGCAGCGACCTGGGGCAGTGCCTTGGTGGGCGCGCCCGTGGGGATGGCGCTCGGCGCTGCCGAAGGCTTGGCACCGCCGGCCACAGCCGCCAGCACATCGCCCTTGGTCACACGGCCATCCTTGCCGGTGCCGGACACGGCAGCAACCGACAGGTTGTTGTCGGCCAGCAGCTTGGCGGCGGCGGGCATGGCAACGTCACCCTTGGAGCCGCCGGCGGCTGCGCCAGCGGCAGCAGGTGCCGGTGCGGCTGCCGCAGCAGGAGCGGCGGCCGCAGCAGGAGCGGCGGCCGCAGCCGGGGCCGCAGCAGCGCCAGCCTTGCCTTCGGTATCGATCTTGGCGATGAGCTGGTCGGACACGACCGTGCCGCCGTCGCCCACCACGATCTCGGCCAGCACGCCGGCGGAAGGCGCGGGCACTTCCAGCACGACCTTGTCGGTCTCGATCTCGATCAGGATCTCGTCGGCCGCGACGGCTTCGCCGGCCTTCTTCTTCCAGGTGAGCATGGTGGCTTCAGCCACGGATTCGGACAGTTGGGGGACCTTGACTTCTACGATAGCCATTTGAATTCTTTCGTTTGCAGTGTCTTGTGAGAACGGTGGGGCGGCCGAATCGGCTTACTTGGTCAGCACGAAGCCCTTGAGCTTGGCGAACGCGGCCTCGACCAGTGCCTTCTGTTGCTCCTGGTGCAGGTGCGAGTAACCCACGGCCGGCGATGCCGATGCCGCGCGGCCGGCGTAGCCGAGCTTCTGGCCTTCGAGCATGTTCTCGTGGATGTAGTGCTGCACGAAGAACCAGGCGCCCTGGTTCTGCGGCTCGTCCTGGCACCAGACCAGATCCGTCGCGTTCGGGTACTTCTTCAGCTCCGCGGCGAAAGCCTTGTGCGGGAACGGATAGAGCTGCTCCACACGCACGATGACGACGTCATCGGCCTGCTTTTCCTCGCGCTTCTTGACCAGGTCGTAATAGACCTTGCCAGAGCAAGCGATCACGCGCTTGACCTTGTCAGCCTTCTTGTTGATGGCCTCATTCTGCTCCGGGATCACCGTCTGGAAGCTGCCCTTGGTGAACTCGGACAGCGGCGAGGTCGCGTCCTTGTTACGCAGCAGCGACTTGGGCGTCATGATGATCAGCGGCTTGCGCAGGTTGCGGACCATCTGGCGGCGCAGCACGTGGAAGATCTGGCTGGCGGTGGTGGGCTGCACGATCTGCATGTTGGCGTCGGCTGCCAGCTGCATGAAACGCTCCAGGCGGGCCGAGCTGTGCTCGGGACCCTGGCCTTCGTAGCCGTGCGGCAGCATCAGCGTAATGCCGTTGACGCGGCCCCACTTGACTTCGCCAGAGGCGATGAACTGGTCGATCACGACCTGCGCGCCGTTGGCGAAATCGCCGAACTGCGCTTCCCAGATCACCAGCGTGTTGGGGTCATTGGAGGCGTAGCCGTATTCGAAGCCCAGCACCGCCTCTTCGGACAGGATGGAGTCGATCACGACGAACGGCGCCTGGTTCTCGCTCACGTTCTGCAGCGGCACGTAGGTACCCGTATCCCACTTCTCGCGCTTCTGATCATGGAGCACTGCATGGCGGTGCGTGAACGTGCCGCGCCCGCAGTCCTCGCCCGACAGGCGCACCGGGAACCCGCTGGCCACGAGCGAAGCAAACGCCATGTGCTCGCCCATGCCCCAGTCCACGGGCACGTCGCCACGGCCCATGGCCGCGCGGTCGTCATACACCTTCTTGACCAGTTGGTGCGGCGTGACGCTTTCGGGGATGGTGGTGATCTTCTCGGAGAGGCGCTTCCACTCGGCGAGCGGAATGGCCGTGTCGCCGGCGTCGGTCCACTTCTTGCCCAAGAAGGGGCTCCAGTCCACGGCGTACTTGCTCTTGAAGTTGGTGAGTACCGGATCGACCGTGTGCTTGCCCGCTTCCATGGCGGCACGGTAGGCCTTGACCATGTCGTCGCCCAGGGCCTCGCCCAGGCCTTGAGTGGCCAGCTTGTCAGCGTAGAGCTTGCGCGTGCCGGGGTGGGCGCCAATCTTCTTGTACATCAGCGGCTGGGTCAGCGCGGGGGTGTCCTGCTCGTTGTGGCCCAGCTTGCGGAAGCAGATG
Organism: Acidovorax sp.; assembly: GCA_041987645.1. Lineage (GTDB taxonomy): Bacteria > Pseudomonadota > Gammaproteobacteria > Burkholderiales > Burkholderiaceae_C > Paracidovorax. Next base: position 15,153 of record JBHIWE010000031.1, read on the forward strand.
ATGTCAACGACCACATCCTTCTGGAATTCCATACGGAATTCGAGGGCCAGCTGGGTCGCGAGCACCACCGCTTCTGGATCGTCGCCGTTCACGTGCAGCACGGGCGACTCGACCATCTTGACGATGTCGGTGCAATACAGCGTGGAGCGTGCGTCGCGCGGATCGGAGGTCGTGAAGCCGATCTGGTTGTTGATGATGATGTGCACCGTGCCGCCCGTGGAGTAGCCACGGGTCTGGGCCAGCGCCAGCGTTTCCTGGTTCACGCCCTGGCCAGCAAAGGCCGCGTCACCGTGCACCAGAACGGGCAGCACCTGCTTGCCGTGCGGGTCGCCGCGACGGTCCATGCGGGCGCGCACCGAGCCTTCGACCACGGGGTTCACGATCTCGAGGTGCGAGGGGTTGAAGGCCAGCGACAGGTGGACCGGACCGCCGGGGGTGGTCACGTCGGAGCTGAAGCCCTGGTGATACTTCACGTCGCCGGAAGGCAGGTCTTCAGGCGCGGTGTGGTCGAACTCGGCGAACAAGTCCTTGGGCATCTTGCCCAGCGTATTCACGAGCACGTTCAGGCGGCCACGGTGGGCCATGCCGATGACGATTTCCTGCACGCCCTTGGCGCCAGCCTGCTGGATGAGCTCGTCCATCGCAGCGATGAAGCTCTCGCCGCCTTCGAGCGAGAAGCGCTTCTGGCCGACGTACTTCGTGTGGAGGAAGCGTTCCAGGCCTTCGGCAGCCGTCAGGCGGTCGAGGATGTGCTTTTTCTTCTCAGGGCCGAAATGGGCCTTGCTGCGGATGGTTTCCAGCTTCTCCTGCCACCAGCGCTTCTGGTTCTGGTCGGAGGCGTACATGTATTCGACGCCGATGGTGCCGCAGTAGGTCTCGCGCAGCGCGTTGATCAGCTCGCGCAGGGGCATCGACTCCTTGCCGAAGAACGTGTTGCTGATGTTGAACACGGTCTCCTGGTCGGCGTCGGTGAATTCGTAGAACGACGGTTCCAGTTCCGGGATGGCGGGACGCTCGGTGCGCTTGAGCGGATCGAGGTCGGCCCAGCGCTGACCCACGTTGCGGTAGGCGGCGATCAGTTGCTGTACGGCGGTGCGCTTGCGGCCCAGCTCCGAATCGGCGCCGGTGGCCACCACGACCTTGGTGCCGCCCTGCTTGGCGCGCTCGGCGAAAGCGTTGATGACGGGCAGGTGGGGGACGTCTCGGGCATTGCTGCCGTCGGCGGCAGGCACGTGCTGCAGGGCGTCGAAGTACTCGCGCCAGGTGTCGGGGACGCTACCGGGGTTCGCCAGGTAGTTTTCGTACATCTCTTCGACATAGGGCGCATTGCCGCCGAAGAGGTAGGTGTTGCCTTGGTAGGCTTGATAGACGGATGTCGTATCGCTCATGTTCCGCTGACCTCTGCTTTCCTCTGGAAAGCTTTAGCTGGTTGGTAAACCTTCCGCGACACGGCTGAACCGATTGGCGGATGCGACAGTGGCTGGGAAGGGCCGGGGGTAGCAAAGCGTATTGTGCCACCGAACCCTCTGCCGGCCTCGCGCGGTTTCGGCAAAGATGCGCAACGCCTGGCAAGGGTCTGTCAGCGTGGCTTACATTTGCAGCAGTTCCACGGTATGGCTCCATGACCCCTTCCACGCTCCAAAACCGCACGCTGCTGCTGCTGCTGATCGCCGTCACGGTGGCCTTCTTCGCCATCCTCTGGCCGTTCTATGGTGCGATTTTCTGGGGCATGGTGCTCGCCATCCTTTTCACGCCGCTCTATCGCCGCCTCTTGCGCCGCATGCCCGCGCGCCCGAACACGGCGGCGCTGGCCACGCTGCTGTTGAGTCTGGTGGTGGTGATCCTGCCCATGACGCTGCTGAGCATCTCCCTGGTGCAGGAAGCCGGCCTGATCTATGAAAAGCTGAAGTCCGGCCAGATGAATCTGGGCGCCTACGCGCAGCAGGTGCTGGACGCCCTGCCCGCCTGGGCCATCTCGCTGCTGGAACGCTTCAATCTGACCTCCATGGCCGAGTTGCAAAGGCGTATTTCGTCGGTCGGCATGCAGGCAGGCCAGGTGTTGGCCACGCGGGCCTTTGACGTGGGGCAGAACACCCTGCAGTTCGTGGTCAGCCTGGGCATCATGCTGTACCTGCTCTTTTTTCTGCTGAGGGATGGCGCTGCGCTCGCCCAGCGCATCGGCGACGCGATCCCTCTTGACGAAGGCCACAAGCGACAGCTGATCAGCAAGTTCACCACGGTCATTCGCGCCACGGTCAAAGGCAATATCGTCGTGGCCGGGGTGCAGGGGGCGCTGGGCGGACTGATTTTCTGGATCCTGGGCATCCAGGGCCCTGTGCTCTGGGGCGTGCTCATGGCCTTCCTCTCGCTGCTGCCTGCGGTGGGTGCCGGCCTGATCTGGGGCCCGGTGGCCATCTATTTCTTCGCCACTGGCGCCCTGGTGCAAGGCAGCGTGCTGACGGCCTTCTGCGTGCTGGTGATCGGCCTCGTGGACAACATGTTGCGCCCCATTCTCGTGGGCAAGGACACCAAGATGCCCGACTACGTGGTACTCATCTCCACACTGGGCGGCATGTCGCTGTTCGGGCTGACGGGTTTCGTGGTCGGCCCCGCAGTCGCCGCACTCTTCATCGCGACCTGGGACTTGTTTGCGCCTCAGCGTGCAGGCGGAGGCTTCACGGGCCGTTGACACCGACATTGCCAGCAGGCAGGCTGGCGGTTTCGCCCTCGCCTGCCCGTCGATGTCTGGCCCTGCCCTCGGCGAGTGCCTTGCCACCTCGCCGCCGGCAGTCCATGCCGCTGACCTGAGATGCGTCCACTTTCGCCCCGCCGTTACGCCCTGCTGGACCTGGTTCTGTCACTGGCCATTGCAGCGCTTTTCGCGCGCGCGCTGCTGACGCTGCGCGAAGAGCAGTGGGACCATGCGAGCCAGACCAACGCCAACCTGGCGCACACGATCCAGCAGAACATCGGCCGCACCATCGACGGCATCAACGAGTCGCTGAGCGGAATGGTGGAAAGCCTGCAACGCGATGACATCAAGACGCTGTCGCTGGCCACGCGCCGCGCACTGATCTTCGACCGCTCGCTGCGCATGGAAGGCATCGGCGCCACCCTCGTGCTCGACCAGGCGGGGCACATCGTGCTGGATTCGGCATCGGAAGTGCCCCGCAAGGGAAATTTCGCCGACCGCGAATATTTCCAGGTACATCAGCAGGGCACCGTACAGGGGCTTTTCATCGGCACGCCCTTGCGCAGCAGGCTGGCGAATGGCGGCCTGATGATCCCGTTCAGCCGCGCCTACTTCCACAAGGACGGCAGCTTTGCGGGCGTGGTGCTCTGCAGCGTGCAGGTGGAGTACCTCGACAAGCTGCTCGCCTCTGCGAACCTGGGCACCTCCAGCCTTGCCAACCTGTGGCGCGAAGACGGCATGGTGGTGGCCAATGCACCGCGTGACGATGAGGCCGTGGGGACCTTCACGATGAGCTATGCCCAGTTGCGCCGCTCAGCCACAGCAGACCACGGAACTTTCACTGATATCGGGCTGACCGATGGCATCGAGCGCATGCACGTCTTTCAGCACGTCCCGCGCTATCCACTGGTCGTCGGGCTGGCGCAGCCTGTGGACTCCATCCTCGCGCAGTGGCGACGCAGCGCCCTGCTGTGGGGCGGGCTGGCCGCGCTGCTGGTGGTCGCCAGCCTGGCTCTGGCCTGGCTCTTCGTGCGCGAGGTGCGCATGCGGCAGTCCATTGGCGGTCAGCTCCGGCAGGTCGAACACGACCTGGCCACCATCTTGCACAACCTGCCCTCCATGGTGGCCTACTGGGACAGCGAGCTGCGCAACCGCTATGCCAACCAGGCCTATCTTTCCTGGTCGGGCCTGAGCGCCGAGCAGCTGCGTGCCCGCCGCATGGACGAGGTGGCAGGCCCGCGCTTTTATTCGCAGGTGGAGCCGTACGTCCAACAGGCGCTGCTGGGCTATCGCCAGGTCTTCGAGCGCACCTTGCGCATGCCCTCCGGCGAGACGCGCTATGGCGTCGTTTCCTATGTTCCTGACCTGCACGATGGCAAGGTACAGGGCTTTTTCGTGCAGATCGACGATCTGACGGAGCGCAAGCGCATGGAAGACATGCTGTTCGAAGAAAAGGAACTCGTGCGTCTCACGCTGCAGGCCATCGGCGACGCGGTGATCTGCACCGACGCCGAAGGCCACGTCACCTACCTCAATCCGGTGGCCGAGGTGATGACCGGCTGGCAGGCGTTCGACGCGTCCGGCCAGCACGTGAACTTCGTCGCCCCGCTGCAGATGCCCTCGGGACACCCGGACGACGACAGCCCCGTGCAGCGCGCACTGGCCGAAGGCACCAACCAATTGGTGCAGCGCGGGGTGGTGCTGCGCCGGCGCAACGGCGAGGAGATCGAGATCGAGCAGTCCGCCAGCCCGATCACGGATGTCGAGGGCAAAGTCACGGGCGCGGTCATGGTGCTGCGCGACGTGACCGAATCCATGGCCTTGTCACGCCGCCTGGCGCACCTGGCGCAGTACGACGCACTGACCGACCTGCCCAACCGGCTTTTGCTGCAGGACCGCGCATACCAGGCCATCGCACGGGCCAAGCGGGATGGCCATTGCATGGCACTCATCTACATTGATCTGGACGGCTTCAAGCAGGTCAACGACACCCTGGGCCACGATGCCGGCGACGCGCTGCTGGTGCAGATCGCCAAGCGTTTCCAGGCCGCCGTTCGGCAGTCCGACACCGTCTGCCGCCAGGGGGGCGATGAGTTCATCGTGCTGCTGCCCAACCTGGAAGATGCCCAGCAGGCGCTGGTGGTGGCCGGCAAACTGCAGGCGGCCTGCACAGCGCCCTTCGAGCTGGAGGGCCACCAGCGGCAGATCCACCTGAGCGGCGGCATCGCGCTCTATCCGCAGCACGGCCAGGACTTCGAGGCGCTGTCTCGCAACGCAGACGCCGCCATGTACGTGGCCAAGCGTGCAGGCCGGCACCAGTTCCGGGTGTTCGGCGACAAGGGAATGCCCGACGCAGGCATCAACGCCAACGCCACAGCCGACTGACCACGCGAGCGCAGCAGACCCGCGTCAAAGCCAGCCGGCAATCAACTCATTTAGCTATCAACTTAATAGCACATAGCGCAGGAACCACCTGGGCTGGAGCGTTTTTTAATAGATGATTGGCAGGCAAAGCCCTCGCGCGCCCTGCCCGCCCCCGTTCACTCGGGCTCAATGCCTGCTGCCTAGATCACCTGGCCCCACTTGCGGGTCTCGGCCGCCTGGAAGCGGGCCAGCTCGTCGGGCGTGGTGGTCCAGGCCTCGGATCCGGCCATGTCGTAGAAAGCCTTGGCCGGCGCGCTGCGGGTGGCGTTCGTCAGCAGTTCGTTAAGCCGCGCCACCACGGGCGCCGGCGTGCCTGCAGGCACGTACGCGGCGAACCAGTAGCCCATGTCGTAGCCCTTCACGCCGGCCTCATCGAGCGTCGGAACGTCCGGCAGCTGGCTGCTGCGCCTGGGGGTCGAATACCCCAGCGCGCGCAGCTTGCCGGCCTTGATCTGCGGCACGCCGGTGGAAGTGTCGGTGATCATCAGGTCGATCTGGCCGCCCAGCAGGTCGGTGATGGCGAGTGGGTTGCTCTTGTAGGGCACGTGCAGCAGGTCCACGCCCGCCAGCTGCTTGAGCATCTCGCCCGCCACGCGGCTGGAAGAGCTGCCGCTACCGAAGCTCAGCTTGCCGGGCTGCTTCTTCGCGGCGGCCAGCAGGTCCGCCACGCTCCGGTAAGGCGAGGCGGCATTCACCACCAGCACCTGGCCGCCCTTGCCCAGGCCGGCGACCGGGGCGAAGTCGTTCACCGCGTCGTAGCCGGGCTTCTTGTAGAGATGCTCGTTGGCCGCCTGCGTGGTGTTGGTCGTGATGAGCACCGTGTAGCCATCGGGCTGGGCCTTGGCCACGAACTGCGCCGCGATCATGCCGCTGGCGCCGCCGCGGTTGTCCACCATCACGGGTTGCCGTGTATCGCTGTTGATCGACTGACCGAGCGCGCGGGCCAGCTGGTCGGTGGCACTGCCGGCCGCGAAAGGCACGACGAAGGTGATGGGCTTGGACGGATAGGCTGGCACCTGGGCCTGCGCGCTGGCTGCGGCCGAAAGGCCCAGCACGGCAGCGGCTGCAGCGCTGACCAGAACGCGCCGCCGGCGAGCGCTCTCGGCGAGGTGGCGGGCGGTGGATGGATCTGTGGTCATCTTGTCTCCTGGGTATTGATGTAATGGACTGGAACGGAAAGAAGCCACGCGGCGCAGCCGTCAGGCGGGACCTGCCAGGTGCGCCAGCAGTGGGACGGGAACCTCCACCGACAGCTCCAGCAGCCGGAATGAAAGCGCCTTGCCGTGGCTGTCGAGGTTGAGCGCGTCGTTGACGCCGCCGTCGAGCACGTCGTCGATGACGAAGTTCATCGCGTGCAGGTTCGGCAGCAGGTAGCGCGTCACGGCACTCGGCCGGCGCGCCGCGAAGTGGCTTGCCACGGCGGCTTCGGTCACCTGCGCCACCAGCACGTCCCAGAGGGCCGGATGCCAGGCGATCACGCTGATGTTGGAGCGGTTGCCCTTGTCGCCCGTGCGGCTGTGGGCCAGGCGGTAGAGCGGCACGCGGGCGGAGCGGGATCGAAAGGTCATGTGGTGGCTCCTCGTGTCGGCAGGGCGGAGCCGGCTTGCGGGGCGTCCAGCCAGTCGTAGCGCGTATCGACCGCTTCGCGGGGTACCAGGCACGAAACGGTGCCCAGTCGTGGGCGCATGGCCGTGCGTACCCCGCCGCCACCGGCCGGGCCGCAGCAGTAGAGCGCCGTCACTTCGCGCACCAGACGCTGGGCCGTGGCATGGTCGCGGTGCTGCCAGGCCACGCGCAGGCGCACGTCGCGGGCATCGTCGCCGGGCGCCTGCGCCGCGCTGTCATCGAACCACTGGCTGGCGTCATCGCCAAAAACGCTGGCCACACCGATGAGGTCGATGCGCAGCGGCGCCACGCCCGCCAGCCGGGCGCGCAGCACTTCGCCCGCCAGCCGCGCCCGGGCGCCCGCGCGCGGGCCGGCATACGAGATCTCGCCTTCAGCGAACCAGCCGGCCTCGAAGCAGACATTCACCTTGAGGCAGTCGGGCCGCGCATGGCCGCGCACGCCGCTGAGGCGAACGCTGTCCGGCCCCTTCGGTGCGACGCAGGCCTGCGTAATGTCAGCCACCACGTCGGGCGTGAGGTAGGCGGCCGGGTCGTGCAGTTCGTAGAGCAGCTGCTCCTTGACCGTGCGCTCGTCAAGCCGCCCGCCGGTGCCGGGCGGCTTGGTGATCGTGCAGTGCCCGTCGGCCTCGATGCGGGCGATGGGGTAGCCCAGGTGGGCCAGGTCGGGCACGTCCTTGTAGCCCGGATCGGCGAAATAGCCGCCCGTGACCTGCGCGCCGCACTCCAGCAGATGCCCGGCCATGGTGGCGCGGGCCAGGCGGTCCCAGTCATCCGCCGCCCAGCCGAAATGCGCCAGCGCCGGCCCCAGCACCAGCGAGGGGTCTGCCACCCGCCCGCAGACCACCACGTCGGCGCCGGCACGCAGCGCATCAGCGATGCACTGCGCGCCGATATAGGCATTGGCACTGACGATGGGCTCGGCCGGCAGGCCATCGCCCAGGGCCTGCCGCAGCAGCTCCCGGTGCGCGGGACCGCTCAGGTCGTCGCCCTGGACGACCGCAATGCGCGGCGTGCGGGTGCCGAGTTCCTGCGCCAGCTCGCGGATGCGCCGGGCTGCGCCCAGCGGATTGGCCGCGCCAAAGTTGCTGACGATGCGCACGCCGTGCGCCAGGCACTGCGCCAGCACCGGGCGCAGCATCTCGTCCAGCAGCGGCTCGTAGCCACCGCCGGGCTGGCTGCGGCGCGCCAGCTGCGCCAGCGCCAGCGTGCGCTCGGCCAGGGTCTCGAAGATCAGAACCGCAGGCAAGCCGCTGGCGATGAGCGCCTGCACGACCGGCGCAGCGGCGTCGGTGCGGTCACCTGAAAAACCGGCTGCGCAGCCGATGAGCAAAGGAGGAAGGTCGGCCGTGGACATGCTGCGTGGGGATGGGCTTCGTGAGGGAAGAAGCGTGGATGTCATGGCGCCGTGCGATAGGAGCGATAGCGCATGAAGCCACTGTAGGCAGCCCACTGCGCCTTGGGAAATCGATAATCAAGATGGATTCATCTGTGAATCCGATGAATTCAAACCGGGGACCTGCCGTGAACCTCTCCACCCGCCAGATCGACGCCTTTCTCGCGCTGGCCGCGCAGCGCAACTTCACGCGAGCGGCGGCGCAGTGCCATCTGTCGCAGCCGGCCTTCAGCGCGCTGGTGCGCTCGCTGGAAGACGGCCTGGGCCTGCGGCTCTTCGACCGCAGCACGCGCCATGTCGAACTCACGCCCGAGGGTGAGAACTTCATGGCCGCGGCGCGCCGCATCCGCGCCGAGGTGGACGTGGCCCTGGCCGGCGTGCGCGATGCGGTCACGCTGCAGCGCGGCCGCGTGGCGATCGCGCTGCTGCCCTCGCTGGCAGCGGGCTGGCTGCCGCACGTGCTGGCGCGCTACCGCGAACGGCACCCGGGCATCGAGCTGGACATCGCCGACGTGCTCTCCGAGCCCTGCATCGAGCGTGTGGCGGCCGGAACCGCGGACTTCGCGCTGGCCGCCATCCGCGCCGACACGCCCGAGTTGCGCGCCGAACCCTTCTGCACCGACGGCTTCCACCTGGTCTGCCGCAGCGATCACCCGCTGGCCGCCGGCGCCGGGCGAAGCGGACGCACCCGCACCGCCGGCGCGCTCATGCCGGCCGATCTCGCAGCCTGGCCCTTCGTGCATCTGGCGCGCCACAGCAGCGTGCGGCAGTACCTGGAAGCCGCCTTCCATCCCCAGGCCATGCGCACGCTGATGGAGGTCGAGCAGCTCGCCACCGTGATGGGCATGGTGCGCGCGGGCCTGGGCATCAGCGTGGTGCCCACCCTCGCCCTCTTCCATTTCGAGCAGCCCGGCCTGGTCACCCGGCCGCTGGCGCTGCCCGGCCTCACCCGGCAGATCTACCTCGTGCGCCGGCGCGACCGGGGCCTGTCGCCGGCCGCGCAGGCGCTCTATGCCCAGGTGATGGAGCAACGTCCGCAGGGCTGAAGGCCAGTGCAAAGAGGGACGCCGATCAGGGGTATGTGACACGTTTCTGTCATCGCCTGATTTCTAGACTGCCCAGCGCTTCCTGATCACTCGCCGCGGCGGGCCAACCCGGCCCCGCACTGGCGCTGCGCATCGCTTTGCATCCACTCCTAGAAGGCCCCATGAGCAAATCCACGTCCGATTCCGCCGTTCGCAACACCAGCGCCAACGAGCCCTTCAGCGCCATCCTGGAAAAGTCCCTCTCGCGCCGCACGCTGGCCCGTGGCAGCCTGGGCGCGGCCCTCGCCGCCATGACCGGCGCTGCCCTGAGCGCCTGCGGTGGCGGCGATGGCGACACGCCCCCCGCCCAACCCGGCACGGGCGGTGGCGGCACCGGCGGCGGCACGCCTGAGGCGCCCAAGCTGGCGCTGGGCTTCCAGTCGCTGCCCCCCTCTATGACCGACGCCTGCGTGGTGCCGGCCGGCTATGTCGCGCAGGTGCTCGGCGCATGGGGCACCCCGTTCGACGACATCGCCCAACCCTGGCGCCGCGACGGCACCAACACCTCCAACGACCTGCTGCACTCCACCGGCATGCACCACGACGGCATGCATTACTTTCCGCTGCAGGGCTCGTCCACCGAAGGGCTGCTGGCCGTCAACCACGAATACATCGACGAAAGCGCGTTGCACCCGGCCGGCCCCACGCAGGTGAACGGCAAGCGCCCCGCCGAAGAAGTGCGCAAGGAGATCAACGCCCACGGCGTGTCCATCCTGCACATCCGACTGCAAGCGGGCCGCTGGTCCATCGTGAAGAACTCGCGCTACAACCGCCGCTTCACCGCCGCCACGCCGATGGCGCTGGCCGGGCCCGTGGGTGGCACGGCCTCGGTGCGCACGCCGTTCTCGCCCAACGGCACGCAGGTGCGCGGCACCAACAACAACTGCGGCAACGGCTTCACGCCCTGGGGCACCTACATCACGGCCGAGGAGAACTGGGCCGCCTGCTTTGTCAACACCGGCACGCAGACGCGGGACCAAAAGCGCGTGGGCATCCAGGCCGCCAAGGGCCGCTACCTCTGGGAGACGGCCGCCGGTGACGCCAGCGAGCAGCTGGGCGAGTTCGCCCGCTTCGACAACACGCCCAAGGGCGCCGACGCCACGCAGGACTGGCGCAACGAGGCCAACGGCTTCGGCTACCTGGTGGAGATCGACCCCTACGACCCCAGCAGCATCGCCACCAAGCGCACCGCCATGGGCCGCTTCGCCCATGAAGGCTCGGCCTACGCGCCGCCGGTGGCCGGCAAGCCCCTGTCGTTCTACAGCGGAGACGACTCGCGCTTCGAATACCTCTACAAGTTCGTTACCACCGCCGTGTGGGACCCCAAGGACGCCGACCGCGCCGACCGCCTGGCCGTGGGCGCCAAGTACCTGGACCAGGGCACGCTGTACGTGGCGCGCTTCGACGCCAGCGGCAAGGGCGAATGGCTGGCGCTGGCCGAAGGCACCAAGAACGCCGCCGGCCGCACGCTGAAGGAAGAGTTCGGCAGCATCGACCAGATCCTGCTGAACACGCGCGGCGCCGCCGACTTCGTGGGCGCCACGCCCATGGACCGCCCCGAGTGGACCGCCGCCCACCCCACCAGCGGCGAGGTGTACGTCACGCTCACCAACAACACGTCGCGCAATGCCACGCGCGGCACCAACCCGGCCAACCCGCGCCTGAACAACGTCAACGGCCACATCGTGCGCTGGCGCGACCAGGCAGGCAGCAACGTCTTCCAGTGGGAGATCTTCGTCTATGGCTCCGACGCCGCCGCCGACGCAGACACCAACCGCTCGGGCCTGACCACGCTCAACCAGCTGGCCAGCCCCGACGGCCTGTGCTTCGACGGCCGCGGCATCCTGTGGGTGCAGACGGACAACGGCATCGACGGCGGCCGCAACAACGCGGTGGCCAAGTCCACCAACGACCAGATGCTGGCGGTGATCCCGCCCGCCATGGCGGCCACGCCCGCCAGCGGCCCGGTGATCAACAACGGCAACCAGGGCGACGATAACAATCAGAACGACAACAACAACGACGGAAACAATGACAATGATGACGATGAAGACCCGATCACGCCTGTCCCGATGGCCACGCCCTGCGGCATGGGCA
>JBHIWE010000032.1:0-25658 GCA_041987645.1 Acidovorax sp.
AGGCGATTCAGCAGGGTCGGGTCCACTTGCCCCAGCAGCCGCGCGCGCAGGCCGTTGCTGCCGTCTGACCACCACTGCCTGCAGGTCGGGTACCCTCTGCACGGTCATCAATGCACTCGTCCAGGTCTGCCTCGCCCGCGATTTCGCGGGCGAACTGTGCGATGTGGATGCGCAGGCGCTCGGCTGTGTCCACGCCGGGATCGATGTACCAGACATCGGAGATCGGATAGAGCCCGCCAGCCTGCACAGGGATGGACTGCAAGACACTCGCCGAGAAGTCGAGCGGCAGCGCATCACCCAACTGGTCGGCGACCATGCGCTGAATGGACTGGAGCCGTTCGGTCGTCGGTGCCGGCGAGACGATGTGCTCCCGAAGCAGATCGCCACCCACCGCAGGGTTGGCGTAGCGCTCCCACGCGAGCATGCAGGCTTTGCGCAGGCTTGGTGAACTTGAGGTGGCCGCCAGGCGTGCGTTTGACGTGCCAACCTTCGCCAACCGCGAACTCGATCAGGGCGCGAAGCCGCTTGTGGCCTCGGGCTAGCTCATGTGCGTTCGCCATGGGACCTCCCGGCATCAAGAGGGTGTGGCGGACGGCCGGACACCATGGCAAATCGGTGCCGCCATTGCGGAAATAGTTCGTCTGCGAGGCCGCGCATGGTGTCGAGCGCGGCGAGGGCGACTCTGCCCGGCGGCTGGCGGTATTCGACCCGATGCACTGGCAATCCGCGCGTAGCTGCACGCGGATACGCCTCGATGGCCGGCACGTCGGTGGCCAGCACGCGGATGCCGGCGTGGTCCTGGAAAAGATCGCGCAGGGCCTGCTGGATCAGCCGTGCATTGGCTGACACAGGGTGGACGCGATTGATGAGCAGATGCAGAGGTGGAGGCTCGATGCCCAGGTGCCGGTAGGGCGCAATGTCTTCGAGCAACTGCATGGTGCCGCGCCGCAGCTCGCGCGCCGCGAGAATTTCCGGGGTCACGGGCGACAGCGCGAGGTTGGAGGCGAGCACCGCCATCTCCAGCAGCACCGAGCGCGCACCTTGGGTGTCGATCAGCACCAGGTCATAGAGAGGCGCCAGGACCGGCAAGAGATGGCGCAACCGTAGGCGCCCATCCGGCGTGTGCAGCAGCAAAGTGTTCAGCTCGCCTCGGTGGTCGTTGGAGAGCACCAAGTCCAGGCCCTCGATGTTCGTGCGGGACACAAGCAGCCCGAGGTCGCGCTCGTTGAAGGCCAGCAACTCGTAGATGCCACCAGGTGCGCGGTGGCCTAGCTCGTAGTACGAGGACAAGGTGGGCTGCACGTCGAGGTCGAGCAGCAGTACACGCAGCCCCGCGTCCGCGGCAAGCCCGCCGAGGTTCGCGGCCGTGGTGGTCTTGCCGACGCCACCTTTGGTTGAAATGATGGATACGACCTGCATGGCGTTCTCCGTGTGAGGATGGGAAGTCCGCTGGAGAACGGGTCAGGCCCGGTTGTTGACGCGCTCGGCGATCCACTGATCGATCTCGATGGAGTCCCAACCGACCGCGCGCACGCCCAGGCGCAGCGCCTTCGGGAACAGGCCTTTGCGCATCAGGTTGTAGATGTGGGCGCGTTTGAAACCCGACTTGGTTTCGACTTCATCAAGCCGCAGGATGCGGCGCTCGCTTGCGGGCAGTGCAGGTGTTTGCGACATGGCGGTCACTCCTGAACGCTCAGTGGCGTTTGTTGGCGTGACCTCCATTCAATAGACATGGATGGGAAAAGACATTGCAAATGCAATCTCCGCGATTGCACATACAAGATGGAAAACCTCAGACTGTTGCGCTACGCAGCCGGCGTCTGGCCGTGGCGAACTTGCCGTTTAGCGTCCGCTCCGCGATCCCCATTGCGCCGCTGTGATGGGCGACCAACGCGCTGACCACCGCCTCCTGCGTCTTGAAGCTGGAGTACGGAACGCCGGAAGGCGACTGGCCGAGCATCAGGTCCAGCATGCTGCCGATGATGTTCAGGTAGGTGGCTTCGGCGCGATCACTGATCAGGCACTGTGCGCCAGCAGAGGGCGCCATCTGCTTGAGAAGCGCTCCGTGCTTTTCCTGCAGCTCATGCAGTTGGCGTTTGTACTGGTCCAAGGTGGACTTCAGGGCCAGGCGCTCGACTAGCATCGCCTGCCCAGTTTCCACCGAGATGAAGGGATGGGCGATGCGCTCGCTCCGGGAGAAAAGGAAGCACGGTCGTTGCTCGGGATAGTGCTGGCGCATCCAGCGCTTCAGATCGACGTGGCGCACCGTCAGATCAGGGGAGTCGATCAGCGCGGAATCGCGCGTCGTGATGCCGTTCCGTCCGAAGGGCAGTTCTCCATTGAGGATGCCGTCGAAGATGCGTTCGGTGCAAAGCCGCAGCTCGTCACAACGTGGACAGTCCAACGACTGCGGCAGGCGCCTTGGCGACGAAATCGAAGCCAGGATCACCTGCTCGTATCGCAGCAGCCCGGCCCAGCGGATGGACGCTTCGATCGGGCGATAGAACACCTTTGATGTTGGTGCATCATTCTTGTTCTCGTGCATGCTCCGTCTCCTTCCAGGAGAAGAACTACATGACCGACTCCTTTGTCGCCGACCTCATGGTCGGCCTGTCGCTTGTGTAGGAAGTGGGTCCCGAAGGCCGCTTCGTCATGTGGTTTGAATACTTCTCACCAGTTCGCGCAACTGGTAGTCGTCGTGTGTTCGATGTGCAAAAATCATCGATCAGAAGGTCGAGCATCGGGACGTAGGCTCGACAGCGACGCTCACGCTATCAGGGTCGTGAGAAGTTACGGTTTCTGCAAAACCGTCTAGGTATGACCTGATATGCCAGCGGTCTCAGGAAGCGTGAGGGGGCCGCAATCGTCCTCGAATGTCCAGTCGGACGCAGCAAACCGGCGCCTGTCATGCTTGCCCCGTCATCCTGATATATCGACAAAGAATCGTGTGCGGAAACGCGGTGGCCAGCATGCGCGTTCTTTCAAAGGAGCTTGACCAGAAGGTCGCCTGTGAGTTGTGGTGCAGGCGTTCCTAGGTGGCATCCGAGCTGTGCCATCACCAGAACCATCTGCCTGATCGTCTTCGCGGTGATGGATGCGGGGCAGACGACCGGGCGTGGATGATGAGTTCGAGGGAGTTGCCTACGACGATGTACCGATCGTGGGTCTGGTGTGCTGAGTGCAGCTCTTTGGACGTCTGTGGAACTCTTTGGACGAATTTGTTGCCGAGGACGAAAAACAAGGCTACAATTGAGGTCTTCGCTGGCCAGCCCAACGAAGAAAGTGATTGGGAAACAACGACTTACTGTCCTAGTACACGTCTCGTTTCCCGCTCCAGTATTGCAAGGGAAGCTTCGGCTTCCCTTTTTTATTGGCCGTCGGCATCGAACCTTCAGATTGCCGGCGTGCGCCATGCGTTCGGTACGGCGCTGGATCGCCCGGTGTTCCAGATGCGTGGCTTCATGCCCTGCGGCCGGCGCCCCGATGGTGAAATTGGTAGACACTGCGGACTTAAAATCCGCCGCTTCCTGAAAAGGGGCGTGCCGGTTCGACCCCGGCTCGGGGCACCATTACGATTCGATCATGTCAAGTTACAACGCTCCCTTTGAAATCCATGTCCACGGCCAGGTGCAGCTGAGGTCCGATACGGTGTTCGAGCAGCTGCAGGAAGCGCTCAAGCCGCTGTGGAAATATGCGGGTGCGCGGTCGCTGGCCGATGGTGCTGCCAGTGCCTACGAAGAGGAGCCCGGCATTCAGTTCGATGCCAAGGACCACCTGCTGCAGATCTGCTGGACGGTGCGTGGCGACGAGGACTTCCGCCAGTCGCTGGACGAGATGTGCATGAGCCTCAACGAGCTGGCCGAGCAGGGCGCGGCCCTTGAAGTCACCTTCTACGACACCGATTTCGACGAGGAAGAGGAAGACGACGGCACGGAAGCGCGCGACGACTTTCTGATGCTCTTCGTGGGCCCCACGCCAGCGGCCATCATGCAGGTGCAGCGTGACCTGCTGGTGCAGGATGCGATCAACTTGATGGAGCGCCATTTCGACGGCTCCGAACTGGGCGGCGTCGTGGCGGAGATCGACAAGCTGTTCTCGCAGCGCTTCGATGCGCTGGTGAATTCGCTGGAGATCGGCAAGCCTCCCCGCGGCAGCGGCGGCCCGGGCAATGGTGGGCATAGTGGCAGTGGCGGCGGTCGCCGCCCGCGCCATCTGCATTGATTCGCTGAGCCGCCTCCCAGGGCGGCCGTCGATGTGCAGGGCAGGGGCCGCTTCCAGGCCCGGTGCCCGCTCCCAGCCCCGGTCCAGGCATTGCGCCCGGCCGGGGTTTCGTTTTCTGATGGGTTTGGCCCCTGCCCGGCAGGGTGTGGGGCCGGCTCCTCGCTGTGGATTCCTGGCTATGGCTTCTTCTGTCGATCTGCCGTATCTGCGGGCCTATCCCGCTTCGCTGCTGGACCAGGTGCGCGAGCGCCTGGCAGAGTCGCCCACGGGCCTCGCAGACCTGCTGCTGGGCCGCTATCCACGGGGCCATGCGGTGCGGACCGACAAGGCGCTCTACCAGTACGCGGCGGAGCTGAAGGCGCGCCATCTGCGCAATGCCGACACGGTGCAGAAGGTGGTGTTCGACAGCAAGATCCACGTGGTGAACCATGCGCTGGGGCTGCACACCGCTTCGGCCCGGGTGCAGGGCGGGCGGCTGTCGGCGCGGCATGAGATCCGCATCGCGTCGATGTTCAAGCAGGCGCCCGAGGAGTTCCTGCGCATGATCGTGGTGCATGAACTGGCGCACCTGCGCGAGAAGTCGCACGACAAGGCCTTCTATCAGCTCTGCGAGCACATGGAGCCGCGCTACCACCAGTACGAGTTCGATACGCGCCTGTATCTCACGCACATCGAGCATTCCGGCCAGCGCCTCTGGTCGGATTGAGTGTTGCTATGAAATTAATAGCTGACTGCGCCTGATTGACGGGCGCTGCAGCGGGTTTCCCCAGTAATTTCAGGCCGCGAGAGGCAGGGGCATGTCGGCCCGGCCGCAGCAGCTGGCGGGCAGGCCCAGCCAGCGGCTGGCCGCGGCCTGCAGCGGGCCGATCTCGCCGGTGGTCAGCAATTGCACCTGGGGGCTTGGGGCGGGCGACGGCGCCAGCTGCCCCGCGGCTTCCAGCAGTCGCCGCGTGTGGCGGGCGACGGGCAGGCCGGTATCCACCAGCTGCACGCCGGGGCCGACCAGTTCGCGCAGCACCTCTTCCGCGAAGACGTAGTGCGTGCAGCCCAGCACCAGCGTGTCGATGGCGCCGGTTTTGGTACCGAAAGGGCCCATGGCGCCTATGTAACGGGCGCAGAGCGCTCTGACTTCCATAGCGCTCGCTGCGCCGTCTGCAGTCGATTCGGTGCTGCGTTCGATGGCGTAGGCCAGTCCGTCGCAGGGTTGCACCACGAATTCGGCCTGACCGCCGAGGGAGGCGAGCAGCCGCCCGAACTTGGCGCTGGCCAGCGTGCCCCGCGTGGCGATCACGCCGATGCGGCCGGTGCGGCTCAGGGCTGCGGCGGGCTTGAGGGCCGGCTCCAGTCCCACGGAGGGCAGCTGCGGGTAGTGGCTGCGGACTTCATGGATGGCCGCGGCCGTCGCGGTGTTGCAGGCCACGACCAGGGCCTTGATGCCATGGGTCTGCTGCAGATGCTGCGCGATGGCGTGGGTGCGCGCGGCCACGTAGGCATCGCCGCGCTCGCCGTAGGGCGCATTGCCGCTATCGGCCAGATAGATGAAGCGCTCGTGCGGCAGTTCGGCACGCAGCGCGCGCAGCACGCTGAGGCCGCCAATGCCGCTGTCGAAGACGCCGATGGGGCTTTGCGGGCTGGCTGAGGTCATGGCGCGAGGGGACGGCTGAGTAAAGGAAAAAGGGCTTGCGGCGCACTGGGGTGTGCGCCGCAAGCCCTGGATGGTAGTGCAGGGCCCGCGAGGGCGTGCGCTGCGATGCGCACGGCCCCTGCGTGGGCCTGCCTGCCTCGTGCGAGGCGCGGCCGTGATCGGTCAGGCCGCCACGACGTCGATGGACTTGAACTCGCCGGTGGCGATGCGCTTTTGCCATTCGGCTGGGCCGGTGATGTGGGCGCTGGTGCCGCCGGCATCCACGGCGACGGTGACGGGCATGTCCACCACGTCGAACTCGTAGATGGCCTCCATGCCGAGGTCCGCGAAGCCCACGACCTTGGCCTGCTTGATGGCCTTGCTGACGAGGTAGGCGGCGCCGCCCACGGCCATGAGGTAGGCGCTCTTGTGGTTCTTGATGGCTTCGATGGCGACCGGGCCGCGCTCGGACTTGCCGATCATGGCGATGAGGCCGGTCTGCGCCAGCATCATGTCGGTGAACTTGTCCATGCGCGTGGCGGTGGTCGGGCCGGCGGGGCCGACGACTTCATCGCGCACCGGATCGACCGGGCCGACGTAATAGATCACGCGGTTGGTGAAGTCCACCGGCAGCTGCTCGCCCTTGGCCAGCATGTCCTGGATGCGCTTGTGCGCGGCGTCGCGGCCGGTGAGCATCTTGCCGTTGAGCAGCAGGGTGTCGCCGGGCTTCCAGCTGGCGACCTCTTCCTTGGTGAGCTGGTTCAGGTCGACGCGCTTGGACTTGTTGTAGTCGGGCGCCCAGTCGATCTTGGGCCAGAGGTCGAGCGAAGGTGCGTCCAGATAGACCGGGCCGGAGCCGTCGAGCACGAAGTGCGCGTGGCGCGTGGCGGCGCAGTTGGGGATCATGGCCACGGGCTTGGAGGCCGCGTGGGTGGGGTACATCTTGATCTTGATGTCCAGCACGGTGGTGAGGCCGCCCAGGCCCTGCGCGCCGATGCCCAGGGCGTTCACCTTCTCGAACAGTTCCAGGCGCAGCTCGTCGACCTGATCGAGCTTCTCGCCGCGGGCGGACTTGGCCTGCAGCTCGTACATGTTCAGGTCGTCCATCAGGCTTTCCTTGGCCAGCAGCACGGCCTTTTCCGCCGTGCCGCCGATGCCGATGCCCAGCATGCCCGGCGGGCACCAGCCGGCGCCCATGGTGGGCACGGTCTTGAGCACCCAGTCCACCAGGTTGTCGCTGGGGTTCATCATGATCATCTTGGACTTGTTCTCGCTGCCGCCGCCCTTGGCCGCGACGGTGATGTCCACGGTGTTGCCCGGCACGATCTGCGTGAAGATGACGGCGGGCGTGTTGTCCTTGGTGTTCTTGCGCAGGAACTGCGGGTCGGCCACCACGCTGGCGCGCAGCATGTTGTCGGGGTGGTTGTAGCCGCGGCGCACGCCTTCGTTGACTGCGTCTTCCAAGCCCTGGCCGGCGGGAAAGCCTTCCCAGCGCACGTCCATGCCGATCTTCAGGAACACGTTGACGATGCCGGTGTCCTGGCAGATGGGGCGCTGGCCCGTGGCACTCATCTTGCTGTTGGTGAGGATCTGTGCCATCGCATCCCGGGCCGCCGGGCTCTGTTCGCGCTCGTAGGCGCGTGCCAGATGGGCGATGAAGTCGGCGGGGTGGTAGTAGCTGATGTACTGCAGGGACGCTGCGACGGATTCCACGAGGTCGTGGTACCGGATGGTGGTGCTCATGGTGGGTGAGTTTTCGAGTGGGATGAACTGACGGCGAGGATTATCGCGCCGAGCCTGTCTCAGGCCTTCCACACGCTGCAGAGACCACGGCGGTCGTGGCTTGCGCGCAGGGCGTGCTGGCTCGACGCCCCGCTCAAATGGTCCCGAGGGTCGACGGGCTGAAGTCGGCAGTGCCCTCGGGCTTGTTGCCACGGGCCCAGGCGCCCAGGGCTTCTGCCGGCATCGGCCGCGCAAAGAAATAGCCCTGCAGTTCGTCGCACTGCATCGCCAGCAGGATGTCGCGCTGGCCTTTCGTTTCCACGCCTTCTGCCACCACCTTGAGGCCCAGTGCGTGGGCCAGGCGTACGACCGCATGGACGACGGCACGTGCATCGTCTTCTTCCTCCAGGTCGCGCACGAAGCTCTGGTCGATCTTGAGCTGGCGTGCCGGCAGCCGGCGCAGGTAGCTCAGGCTGGAATAGCCAGTGCCAAAGTCGTCGATGGACAGGTACACCCCGATACGCTGCAGTTCTTCGATGGTGCGCTGCGTGGCGTGCGTGTCTTCCATGGCGACGGACTCGGTGATCTCGCACAGCAGGAACGACGCGGGTATGCCGTGGGTGAAGAGCGCGATGCGGATGCGCTCTGCCAGACCGCTTTCGCGCATCTGATGGGCCGAGAGGTTGATGGCCACGCGGATATTCAGCCCCTCCCACTTCCATTCAGCCATTTGCCGGCAGGCCTCTTCGATCACCCAGTTGCCCAATTGCCCGATGATGCCGAAGCGCTCCGCCAGGGGGATGAACTCGGCCGGGCTCACGTTGCCGTGGTCCGGATGGTTCCAGCGCAGCAACGCTTCCACGCCCGTGATGCAGTTGCGCTGGACGTCGATCTTGGGCTGGTAGTGCAGACTCAGTTCGTTGTTCTGGATGGCCTGGCGCAAGTCCTGCTGCAGCGCCACTTGCGCGGCGGCGTCGATGGTCATGTGGGGCGCGAAGACGACATAGTGATTGCCTCCAAGACGCTTGGCCGCGTACATGGCGGCATCGGCATGCGCTATCAGCTTGTCGGGGTGGCCGTGCTCCGGATACGCCACGATGCCGATGGAGCAGGCAATCTGCACGGTCTTGCCGCCGGCATCAAACGGCTTGCCAATAGCGTCCAGCATCCGCTGCGCGATGGCTGCGCATTCGTCGATGTTGGCGGGGTTCACCAGCAGGATCAGGAACTCGTCGCCCCCCACGCGGGCCAGGGTGTCGTTGGCCCGCACCTGCAACTGCAGCCGGCGGGCGGCATTACGCAGCAGTGAGTCGCCCACGGCGTGGCCGAAGGAGTCGTTGATCGGCTTGAAGCCGTCCAGGTCCACGAACATCACAGCCAGGCGCTGCACGCCGCCTTCGCCATCTGAGGTGCCCAGCTGCTCCAGGGCCTGCGCGAGGCGCTCCTCAAAGAGCAGCCGGTTCGGCAGCCGTGTGAGCGCATCGGTAAAAGCCTGCTTCTGCAGTTGGGCGTTGGCTGCCATGAGGCGTGAATTGCTGTCCTTCAGTGAGTCGTTGAGTCGCCGCGCGGTGCTTTGCAGGCGGGCATCCAGCACGGAGGTGAACAAGGTGCCCAGGAGCAGCATGCCTGTGGAGAGCAGGACCATGGTGGTAAGGCCCGGGCCGTTCAGCTGATTGGCGCTCAGGCAGACCGTGCCTTCAGGAAAGGACGCCGCCGCCATGCCCAGATAGTGCATACCGCAGATGGCCAACCCGATGACGACGGCCGCCAGGATCTGGATCTGCATGCGGCGGCGGCCCTGCTCCATGGGTATGACCCAGCGGAAGATGGCCAGCCCGATGGCGGAAGCCGCCACCGCGACGGCGATGGACAGCCCCACCAACACCGGATCCCAGACGATGGGCAGCGACATCTGCATGGCGCGCATGCCCAGGTAGTGCATTCCACTGATGCCGGTGCCCATGAACGCCGCGCCCAGCAGGATCTGCGCAAGGCCGAAGCGCGGCAGGCTCGCCACACCCAGGGCGACAGCCCATGCGGACACCGCGGCGAGCCAGGAGAGGAAGGTCAGCCCGCCGGTAAAACCCAGCGCGATGGGGAGCTCGAAGGCCTGCATGCCCACGAAATGCATCGACCAGATGCCGGTGCCCATCACCGTGGAGCCGGCTAGCCACCAGATGCTGCCGACATCCCGGCGCGAGCGACGCACGCGCCGGGCCAGATCCAGGGTGACGTAGCTCGACAGCACCGCAATGGCGAACGACGCGGCCACCACCCAGTAGTCATGGTGCGAGGGCATGAACTCGGCACTGGCGAGGGTGTGGAAATCGGCCATTGGATGGATGGAGCGGGGCGGGTAAGTTGAACAAGTGTATCTATTTGTCAACTACTCCGGTGCTGTACGCGGTATGTCCCTTCAACGTGGCCCTTGTTTTTGTTGTTCTATCCTGAGGGGTCTCGTCCCTCATGTGAGCTGGCCGCTGCATTCCGACCGTGTACGGCCTGGCCGCGTTACGTGGGGGCGCCTTTCGTTCTTCTCCAGGAGTTTCAGCCATGAGCACCCGCACTGAGCGCGACACTTTCGGCCCGATCGACGTGCCGGCCCACCAGCTGTGGGGCGCACAGACCCAGCGGTCGCTGCAGAACTTCGACATCTCGGGCGAGCAGCAGCCGCGCGAGATCATCAAGGCGCTGGCGCAGGTCAAGCGGGCCTCTGCGCGGGTCAACCAGGCCCTGGGCCTGCAGGACGCGAAGAAGACCGAAGCCATCGTGGCCGCCGCCGACGAGGTGATTGCCGGCCACCACCCGACCGAGTTCCCGCTGGTGGTGTGGCAGACCGGCTCGGGCACCCAGACCAACATGAACGTCAACGAGGTGCTGGCCAACCGCGCCAGCGAGATCCTGGGCGGCCAGCGCGGCGAGGGGCGACTGGTCCACCCGAACGACGATGTGAACCGCAGCCAGTCCAGTAACGACGTATTTCCTACCGCCATGCATGTGGCGGCCGTGGACGCGCTCACGCACCGCCTCCTGCCTGCCATCGCCAAGCTGCGCACCACGCTGCAGGCCAAGGCGGATGCGTTCGACGACATCGTCAAGATCGGCCGCACCCATTTGCAGGACGCCACCCCGCTCACGCTGGGCCAGGAGATTTCGGGCTGGGTGGCGCAGCTCGCGCACGGCGAGCGGCACGTGCGCGATGCGCTGCCGCACCTCTATGAGCTGGCGCTGGGCGGCACGGCCGTGGGCACGGGCCTGAACGCGCCCAAGGGCTATGCCGAAGGCGTGGCGCGCGAGCTGGCCGAGCTGACGGGGCTGCCCTTCGTCTCCGCGCCCAGCAAGTTCGAGGCGCTGGCTTCGGTCGATGCGCTGGTGCATGCCCATGGCGCACTCAAGACGCTTGCCGCCAGCATGATGAAGATCGCCAACGACGTGCGCTGGCTGGCCAGCGGCCCGCGCAGCGGCATCGGCGAGATCTCCATTCCGGAGAACGAGCCTGGCTCCTCCATCATGCCGGGCAAGGTGAACCCTACGCAGAGCGAGGCGGTGACCATGCTCGCCGCGCAGGTCTTTGGCAACGACGTGGCCATCAACTTCGGCGGCGCCTCGGGCAATTTCGAGCTGAACGTGTTCCGCCCGATGGTGGCGCACAACTTCCTGCAGAGCGTGCGCCTGCTGGCCGATGGCATGGTCAGTTTCAACGACCACTGCGCCGTGGGTATCGAACCCAACCGCGAGCGCATCGCCGAGCTGGTGGGCCGCTCGCTGATGCTGGTGACCGCGCTCAACACCCATATCGGCTACGACAAGGCTGCCTTCATCGCCAAGAAGGCGCACAAGGAAGGCACGTCGCTGCGTGAGGCAGCGATCGCTTCGGGCCACGTCAGCGCCGAGCAGTTCGACGCCTGGGTGGTGCCCGGCCACATGGTCGGGCGCTGAGGCGCAGGCTAGGCCCCGGAGCCCTCAGCGCTTGAGGGGTGCAGGCAGGCGGGGCGGCTTGCGCAGAAAGGCGAGCAGCCGCCGCTCGGCGGCGCTCAGGCCCCGAGGCGCCGCGCTGGCGCCCAGTCGCGCCCACACCCGCTGCATGCCCGGCCCGCTGTCCGAAGCCAGATGCGAGCCCAGCTCCAGCACGGCCGGGTGGATATAGGACTTCTTGCACACCGCGGGCGTATTGCCCAGCTGGCGCGCGACCTCGGCCAGGATGGCCTGGGCGCTGTACTTTGCGGGCTCTGCCTCGTTGTCGCCCGCGCCGTTGCAGGCCAGGCGCGTCAGCTCCAGCGCCTGCGCCGTGCCGTGCCAGGTGCGGAAGTCCTTGGCCGTGAAATGCAGTTCGGCATCGCCATCGCCCGCCACGGGCCCGTGGCGGGCACCCTCGGTGATCTCGCGCAGGTAGTCGTTCACGTCGCCGGAGCCCACGGTGCGGCGCGTGCCGTCTTCGTCTTCGTACTGGAACAGCTCCTGCCCGGGCAGCTGCTGGCAGCGGCGCACGACGCGGGCCACGCGCGGATCGTCCAGCGTGGCGTGCTGCTCCACGCCGCTCTTGCCGCGAAAACGCAGGGTGATCTGGCCGCCGCGCACGCCCGCATGGCGGCGGCGCAGGGTCGTGAGGCCGTAGGACTGGTTGGTGGTGGCGTATTCCTCGTTGCCCACGCGCATGAAGGTCGTGTCCAGCAGCCGCACGATGGTGGCGAGCACCACGGTGCGCGAGAGCGCCGGCGCGCCGCGCCGGGGCTGGAGGTCGCGCGCGACGCGGGCGCGGATGCGGGGCAGGGCCTGGCCGAAGGCGCGCATGCGCTCGAACTTGTGCTCGTCGCGCAGCCGCCGCCATTCGGCGTGGTAGCGGTACTGGCGGCGACCCCGCGCGTCCAGGCCCGTAGCCTGCAGATGGCCGTTGGGGCGGGGGCAGATCCACACGTCGGTGTAGGCGGGCGGAATGGCCAGCTTGCGGATGCGGTCGATCTCGTCCTCGCTGCGCTCCCAGCTGCCGTCGGGCCTGCGGTAGGCGAAGGATTTGCCGCGCTTGAGGCGCTGCAGGCCCGGCATGCCGGCGGTGACGTAGATCAGCCCGCCGGGCAGGCGGCTGCCGGGGCGGGGCGTGGGGACGGTAGCAGGGGCGGCGGCAGCGGGCATGCGGGGCGGTGTGCGAGGCAGCGAAAGGGCTGTGCTCGATCACAACGCGGCCATGCGCGCGGGGCTGTAGGAACCTGCCCGCAGCGATGGTGGGAAGGCGGCGGCACTGCGTGGTGCGCTCCGCCAGCTCGCCAGCTCAGGGGCGCGGGGCGACCGGGGCCGGCATCGAGGCCGGTGCGGCAGGGGCCGGCTCCGGGCTGGCATCGGGCGTGTCCGGCGGCGGCTCGAACGCGAAGCCCACGCCATAGACCGAGCGGATCCAGTCGTGGTCGCGCCCGTCGGCGGTCTTGAGCTTGCGGCGCAGGTTCTTGATGTGGCTGTCCACGGCGCGCTCGTTCACGTCCAGCGTGTCGTCGTAGGCCAGGTCCAGCAGCTGCGCGCGCGAGAAGATGCGCCCGCTCTGCCGCATCAGCGCCTGCAGCAGGCGGAATTCGCGCAGCGTGAGCGGCACCGGAACGCCGCGCAGGTGCGCTTGCCACTGGGCCTCGTCGAGCACCAGGGCGTGGTTGTGGGCGGCCTCGGGCGGCTGCTGGGCCGTGCGGCGCAGAACCGTCTTGATGCGGGCCATGACCTCGCGGGGGGAGAAGGGCTTGCAGATGTAGTCGTCTGCGCCCAGTTCCAAGCCGATCAGGCGGTCCACTTCTTCCACCCGGGCCGTCAGCAGGATGACGGGGGCCTGGGTGAAGCGGCGGGTCTCGCGCAGCACGTTCAGTCCGTCGGTGCCGGGCAGCATCACGTCCAGCAGCGTCAGGTCGGGCGTGCGGCCGGTGGTCAGGCGGGTGAGGGCCTCGGTGCCGTCGGCCACGTGCTCGGCCTCGTAGCCGGCGTGGCGCAGGTAGTCGAGCAGGATGTCGGCGATGTCTTGGTCGTCTTCGACCACCAGGATGCGGGTAGGGCTCGTCGTCATGCGGTGGGTGTCTCCAGCAGAGGCAGGGTGAGATGGATGCGCAGGCCGCCCAGGGGCGAGGCTTCTGCGCCGATGTGGCCGCCGTGGGCCTGCACGATGGCGCGGCAGATGGCCAGGCCCAGGCCCGATCCGCCGGGGTCTCCCTGGGTGCGGGCGCGCGAGGCTTCGGCGCGGTAGAGCCGCTCGAAGATGCGCGGCAGGTCGGGCGGGCTCACGCCGGGGGCGGTGTCGTCGAAGCGCAGGGCCAGCACGGGTTCGGCGCCGGCCGGGCCGCGCTCGATGGCCGCGCTGATCTCCAGGCGGCCACCGGCGTCGGTGTAGCGCAGGCTGTTTTCCAGGAGGTTGAGGAAGACGCGGTGCAGTTGCTGGGCGTCGCCGCGCACCAGGGGCGGGTTGCCGCCGGGCACCCGGCTGGCAAGCGGCGCCAGCGCCACGCGGGCTTGCTCGAAGCGCGGCAGCATGGAGGCCATGGCCTCGGCCAGCACGGGCAGGGGCTGCACCGGCTCCAGCAGGGCGGGTTGCCCACCGCTCTCGCCCGCATCCAGGCTGGCGCGCAGGTCGCCCACCAGCTGGGTCAGGCGCATGACCTGGCGGTGCAGCCGGCCTGCGGTGGTGCCGTCGAAGGGGCGCACCCCGTCCTGCAGTGCCTCGATCTCGGCGCGCATGGCGGCCAGCGGCGTGCGCAGTTCGTGGGCCATGTCGCCGATCCACTGGCGGCGCGACGCCTCGACACTCGCCAGCCTCTCGGCCATGTGGTTGAAGGTGTCCACCAGCAGGCTGAGCTCCTGGCCACCCTGGGGCGGCACGCGGGTTTCCAGCTGCCCTGCGGCGATGCTGCGCGCTCCGGCCACCAACGCCCCCACCGGCGCGAGCCAGCGCCGCGCGAGCCACCAAGACAGCACCAACGCGATGGCCAGCCCCACGGCGCCGGTCCAGACCACGAAGACCAGCTGCTGCCCCACGAAGGCGTGGTCCGCCTCGCGTTCCAGCACCAGCGGCGGCGAAAGAACCAGCTGGCCGATGGGCTGGCCCGTGGGGTTGCGCAGCACGGTGCGCGCATAGCCGGGCTGCGGCGGGCTGCCGGCGATGAGCCGCAGGTCGTTGTCCAGAAGCCCCAGGCGCTGCGAGAGGCCGTCGGAGAAGGGGCGCAGCCCCGTGTGCCCGCCGTGCTCCATCCAGGGGGGCGGCAGCGGTCCATAGGGGGGCTTGTGCGTGCCGTCCTTGCCGCTCGGGTGGAACTCGCCGCCCCAGTCGCCCGGCAGCGGGCGGTTGTAGGCGTGTGCATAGGGCGCGGATGAACCTGGCGAGGCCGAGGCGGTGTTGCCCTGCGCTTCCGGGCGCCGCAGTTCGTGCCACAGGCCGGGCTGGGATTGCAGGGTCTTCCAGCCGCCGTGCTGCGCATAGACGTTCTGCAGCCTGTTGGCGAACCAATCCAGGCGGCCCAGCTCGATTTCGGCCACATAGGGGCCCATGCCGCGCTGCAGGCCCAGGCGCGAGAGGCCGACGAACATCAGCAGCATGACCAGCATCAGCGTGGACAGCGCGAGGAAGGCCTTGCTTTGCAGGGTCAGTTGTCGGTTCATGCGGGCGGCGTGTCGGCAGGCTCAAGGCGGCGGGCGACCGGGCCAGCCTGCCTTGGAGGGGGCGCGCCTATCGTAGCGGGACGCCGGACGCAGCGGCCGTCGCCGCATCCGGCGCGGCGCCGAGGCCGGACAGGGGCTGGGCCATGGCGCTGGCGGTGGCCAGTGCGATGAGCGTCAAGCTGAGCCAGAGGGTGAGCAGGGTGATGCGGAAGGTGGACATGGGTGGGGCTGCCGTAGTCTTCGTGGCTTCGGTGGGCGCGCGCGGCGCGGCTTCAATGGCGCGGCGGCCCGGAAATGAGCGCGGCCACGGGGCCGGAGTTCCTGGCCGCAAGGGCCTTGGCAGCGGTGTGTCTCGATGGGGGCACGGCGTTCTCCTGGAGGGATTGCGTGCCAGTGTGATGGCCAATCGGGGAGAAAAATCGGAAGCGGCGCCGCAGCGTCAGCCGCCCGATCAGCTATCAAGATGATAGCGTCGTGCGACCATGGAAAGGGCGCTGCGGTCCATTCAGGCTACCGGGGTGCCGATGGGCGCGCCCCGGCAGGCGACCGGTGCGGCTACTTCTGCCCCGCGGCTGCCAGGGCCCGCGCGATCCAGCCGTCGAAAGTGCTCTGGTGGGCGCGAATCCAGCCGTCGGCATGGCGCTGCACGTCGGCCATGCTGTTCTGGCCTTCGCGCATGGCCAGGTTCTGCGCGTTGATGTCCGCCACCGGCAGCTGCATCACCTCGAAGAGGCGCGCCGCGGCCGGGTTGGCGTCGGTGAACCGCTTGTTCGCCACGATGCGCTGGTGGTTGGGGATGAAGCCGTAGTTCTTGCCGTTGGGCAGCTGCGTGTCGGTGCCCGCCTGCTGGCCCGGCAGCGCCGAGAACGGCACTTGCAGCCACACCACGTCCTTGCCCGGGCGCAGCACGCTGCTGACCCAGTAGGGCGTCCAGGTGTAGTAGAGGATGGGCTGGCCCTGCTTGAATCGGGCGATGGTGTCGGCCATCAGCGCGGCATAGCTGCCCTGCACGTGGGTGACGGTGTTCCGCAGTCCGTAGGCGGTGAGCTGGTGCTCGATCACGCCTTCGCAGCCCCAACCGGGGTTGCAGCCGGTCATGTCGGCCCGGCCGTCGCCGTTGGTGTCGAACAGGGCCGCGATCTTCGGGTCCTTGAGCTGGTCGATGCGGGTGATGTGATGGGCCTCGGCCGTCTTGCGGTCGATCAAGTAGCCCTGCACGGCGTTGCTGGAATAGACCCCCTTGCGGAACAGCTTGGCGTCGCCGCCGGCGTTCTTGTAGAACTCGGCATGCAGCGGGTCCCAGTGGTCCGCCATGAAGGTCGCGTCGCCGTTGGCGATGGCGACATGCGCGGTGGCGTATTCGATCTCCTTGATCGGCTGGACGTCGTAGCCCAGGCGCTCCAGCGCCCGGCCGACCAGCACGGTCTGGAAGGTCTCTTCGGCCAGCGAGCTTTGCAGGGGCTGGACGCTGATGCCCCTGCCGGGCAGCGCATCCCCTGCGGTCGGCGCCTGGGCGCGTGCGGCGGTGGCGCCCAGGCCGAAGCTCAGCGCCAGCACGGCGCCGGCCAGCAGGATGCGGGCCGTGCGGCGGGTCGGGTGGAGCGAGTGGGTGGATGTCGTGGTCACGGTGCGGTTCGTCAAATCGGGACTCCTTGTCGCGGAAATGGGGCGGGTGGGTCTGGGCTGATCAGCGCGTAGCGCTGGCCAGCGAGCTGGGCATCTCGGCCGCAGCTGCCGCCGGGGCGGGCTGGGCGGCGCGGCCCCGCCGTGCGGGCAAGAGGCGCGTCACCAGGCCCGCGGGGCCGGTCTGCCACCAGCGGCGGGCGCCGCGGCTGGGCTTGCCCAGCGACTGGGTCAGGCGGTCCAGCGTGATGGCCAGCAGCACGATCCCCAAGCCGCCCACGGTGGCCAGGCCCATGTCCAGCCGGCCGATGCCGCGCAGCACCATCTGGCCCAGGCCGCCTACGGCGATCATCGAGGCGATCACCACCATCGACAGCGACAGCATCAGCGCCTGGTTGATGCCGGCCATGATGGACGGCATGGCCAGCGGCAGCTGCACCTTGAAAAGCATCTGCGCGGGCGAAGCGCCGTAGGCGCGCGAGGCCTCGATCAGATCGGGCCGCACCTGGCGCAGGCCCAGGTTGGTCAGGCGCACCAGCGGCGGCAGCGCAAAGACGATGGTGACGACCACGCCCGGCACGTTGCCGATGCCGAACAGCATCACTACCGGCACCAGATAGACAAAGGCCGGCGTGGTCTGCATGGCGTCCAGTAGGGGGCGCATGATGCGCTGCGCCCGGTCGCTGCTGGCCAGCAGGATGCCGAGCGGCAGGCCGATCAGTACGCAGAAGGCCAAGGAAGTGAGCACCAGCGACAGCGTGACCATGGCCTCGGGCCAGATGCCCAGCATGGTGACGACCAACAGGGACACCACGGCGCCCAGCGCCAGCATGCGGCCGGCGAATTGCCAGGCCAGCAGGCCGACCAGGGCGATCATGGCCAGGGTGGGCAGGCTGGTGAGGAGGCCCTCGACCCAGCGCAGCGTGCCGTCGATGGGCGCGCGCACGGTCTGGAAGAAGGGGCGCAAATGCTCCACGGCCCAGCCCAGGCCGTGGTTGATCCAGGCTTCGACCGGCAGGGTGCCATCCCAGAGCTGGCTCAGGTGCAGGCCGCCGGCAGCGGCCGACGGGTCAGCGCCTGCAGCGGCGTCGTGCGGCAGCGAGAGCCAGCTGCTCGCGTCGCTGGCATCGGTGGCCGAGGCCCAGGGGTCTGCCATGGGGTCGGCCGCCGGCGTGCTGGCGGCGGTGGCGGCAGCCTGGGCCGCATGGGTGGCGCTCGCCAGGTCGGGCGTGGCCGTGTCGGCCTGAGCGATCAGGGTGGCCGGTGTGTGCAGCAGGCTGGTGTCGTTGTGCTTCATGCGGGGCTCCTTTCGGTCGTGGCGGTGGCGGCAGAGGTCGTGGTGGCGAGGGCGGCGGCGTCATCAGCCTGCGGCGGGCTGGGCGGCACGGGCGGCGTGTCGCGGTCCAGAAAGCGCAGCAGCGTGGTCTTGCTGACCACGCCGCGGAAGCGGCCGTTGGGCTCCACCACCGGCAGCGCGCAGGGCGCCTGGGCCACCTGACCGAAGAGGTCGGCCACCGGCGCGTCGGCGGGGATGGTGGTCACTTCGGGGATGAAGGCGTGCTGCAGCCCCAGCGGGCCCGAGTGGCCGTGCAACGCGGCGCGCAGCGAATCGGCCGAGACGGTGCCCAGGTAGCGCTGCGATGGCGTGACCACATAGGCGAAGTTGTCGTCGTGCCCTTCGATGAGCTGCAGCGCGGGGCGGCAGCCGCGGTCGGTGTGCTCGCGCACCACGGTCAGCCGCTTGCGGGCGATGTCGCCGGCCTTGAACACGGCAGCGGCGTCCACGCCGCGCACGAAGTTGCGCACGTAGTCGTTGGCCGGGTTGCGCAGGATGTCGTCGGGCGTGCCCACCTGCACCACGTGGCCGTCCTTCATGATGGCGATGCGGTCACCGATGCGCATGGCCTCGTCCAGGTCGTGCGAGATGAAGACGATGGTGCGGCGCTTGACCTCCTGCAGCCGCAGCAGTTCGCTCTGCATCTCGGTGCGGATGATCGGGTCCAGCGCCGAGAAGGCCTCGTCCATCAGCAGGATGGACGGGTCCGAGGCCAGCGCCCGGGCCAGGCCCACGCGCTGCTGCATGCCGCCGGAGAGCTCGTCGGGATAGCTCTCGGCCCAGCCGGCCAGGCCCACCTGCTCCAGCGCCAGCGCGGCCTGCTGGCGGCGCTCTTCGCGGTCCACGCCGGCCAGCTCCAGGCCGAAGGCCGTGTTGTCCAGCACCGTCATGTGCGGCATCAGCGCGAACGACTGGAACACCATGCTGATGTCCTTGCGGCGCAGGGCGCGCAGCTGGCGGTCGCTCAGGGCGTTGATGTCCTGGCCGTCCACCACGATGCGGCCGGCCGTGGGCTCGATCAGGCGGTTGAGCATGCGCACCAGGGTTGATTTGCCTGAGCCCGACAGGCCCATGACGACGAAGATCTCGCCGGCCTCGATGGTGAAGCTGGCGTCGAAGACGCCGATGGAGTTGCCGGTGGCGGCCAGGATCTCCTGCTTGGTCTTGCCCTGGTCGAGCAGCTTGAGCGCTTCTTCCGGCGAATCGCCGAACACCTTGAACACGCTGTCGATGATGATTTGCTTGGCCATGTAGTGGTCCTCCCTCGTTGGTTGGAATGGGTTGAACACGCCCCGGCGCACGGGGCGCGCAGGGCTCGGCGGAGCCGGGCAGCACTCGGAACGAAAACGAAGGCGCACCCTGATGCGGCAGCCGGGCCGGCTTGGCGGTGGGCCCGAAGGCGCGGCTGCGCATGGCGGGCGCCGGCGCCAGGCCGGTCGGCGGAACAAGGGCGGACACGGCGCCGGGGCGGTGTCCATCGGCCCGAATGGCACGCGGAATCGGTGCGCAAGGGCCTGGGGTGTGCGGAGCGGGCAAGAGGTCTGGTCAGAGGACTTGCGCTGTCCGCGATGAGGCATCAGGGCCGAGTTGCCGGCCGTGGTGGCGGGCGCCGCATCTGCACCGCGCCGGCCGCGAAAGCGCAGCGGGCGGGTGGGCGGGTGCCCGGCCAATGATCCTTTCCGGCGCCTGTCGCGTCGGTCGGATTACCTGCTTGGCAGGTTGTAAAACACCGCAAAAGTATAGGAATTCAGTTCTTTTGAGTCAAAAGCCGGGTTTTTGTAACCTGTGCTATTGACGCGTGCGGCATGGGCGTAGCACGCCGAAGGCAAGCTGTTTTGCTATCGAATGAATAGCTTAGAGTCCAGGCTGCAGGAGGGCTGGCGGCCCCAAGGAGTCCAGGGGTCGCGTAGCCCGCGCGACCCCCCGGCGGCCCTGCCGCGCCGGCAACGGGTCTCAGTGACGCTCGTGAGAGATGTTGAGCAGCCGGTCCGTGTAGGCGATCGCGATGGCCGAGAGCAGGAAAACCACGTGAATGATCGTCTGCCACATCAGCACCTTCACGTCGTAATTGGCCGCGTTGATGAACGTCTTGAGCAGATGGATGGAGCTGATGCCGATGATGGACAGCCCCAGCTTCACTTTCAGCACCGACGCATTGACGTGGCCCAGCCATTCGGGCTGGTCCGGGTGCCGGTCCAGGCCCAGGCGGCTCACGAAGGTCTCGTAGCCGCCCACGATCACCATGATGAGCAGGTTGGAGATCATCACCACGTCGATCAGCGCCAGCACCACCAGCATGATCACCGTCTCGTTCAACGCGGTGACTTCCACGTCGGGCTTGTAGCCGATGCTGGTCACCAGAGCCTGCAGCGCCTCCTTGTGGCCGAAGGCAGCCTCGACCAGGTGCCACAGTTCGACCAGGAAATGCCAGACATAGACGCCCTGCGCGGCGATCAGCCCCAGGTAGAGCGGCAACTGCAGCCAGCGGCTGGCGAAGATCAGCGCCGGCAGGGGGCGCAGGGGCGCATTGGAGCGCTCGACGGGAGGAAGTTGGGCCATAGGGATGAAGAGATGCGATGGAAAAAAATGAAAGCCGCGGGGCGAAAAGTCGCCGGATTCTAGGGGCTGGCCATGACGCGGGCAGCGCCCGGGGGCAAAGCGGCGCCGGGGCCGCGCGGCTCGTCACCGCGCTGCTCTGGCGCGTTGCAGAGGGCCCTTGATTTGTGGGTAAGCTCGTGGACGTTGCGTCAGTGGCCTGTAAGTGCCGCAATCGACAGTACGGGCCAGATTCCCATTGATCGAATCCCAGGAGACAAAACCATGAATGCGCCTACGTCCGCGATCGAATCCGTACTGGTCGAAAACCGCGTCTTTCCCCCCCCCGCAGCGCTGGCCGGCTCGGCGCGCATCTCCGGCATGGCCGGGTACGAGGCCCTCTGCGCCGAGGCCGAGCGCGACTTCGAAGGCTACTGGGGCCGCCTGGCGCGCGACAACGTGCAGTGGACCAAGCCTTTCACCCGCACGCTGGACGAATCCAAGGCCCCGTTCTTCGAATGGTTCGCCGACGGCGAGCTGAACGCCAGCGCCAACTGCCTGGACCGCCACATCGGCACGCCGGTCGAGAACAAGACCGCGATCATCTTCGAAGCCGACGACGGCGCCGTGACGAAGGTGACGTACAAGGAACTGCTGGAGCGCGTGGGCCGCTTCGCCAACGCGCTCAAGGCCGAGGGCGTGAAGAAGGGCGACCGGGTTCTGATCTACATGCCCATGACCATCGAGGGCGTGGTCGCCATGCAGGCCTGCGCGCGCATCGGCGCCACGCACAGCGTGGTCTTCGGCGGCTTTTCGGCCAAGGCGCTGCAGGAACGCATCATCGACGCGGGCGCGGTAGCCGTCGTCACCGCCAACTACCAGATGCGCGGCGGCAAGGAACTGCCGCTCAAGGCCATCGTCGATGAAGGCATCGCCATGGGCGGCTGCGAATCGATCCGCAGCATCCTCGTCTTCCAGCGCACCGCCACGCCCTGCAACATGGTGGCGGGCCGCGACAAGACCTTCGATGAAGCGCTGGCCGGCCAGAGCGCCGACTGCGCGCCGGTGCCCGTGGGCGCCGAGCATCCCCTCTTCATCCTCTACACCAGTGGCTCCACCGGCAAGCCCAAGGGCGTGCAGCATTCCACGGGAGGCTACCTGCTGTGGGCCAAGCTCACCATGGACTGGACCTTCGACCTCAAGCCCGAAGACGTCTTCTGGTGCACGGCCGACATCGGCTGGATCACCGGCCACACGTACGTGGCCTACGGTCCGCTCGCTGCGGGCGCGACGCAGGTCGTTTTCGAGGGCGTGCCCACCTATCCGAACGCCGGCCGCTTCTGGCAGATGATCGAGCGCCACAAGGTCTCGATCTTCTACACGGCGCCTACGGCCATCCGCTCGCTCATCAAGGCGGCCGAGGCCGATAAGGCCGTGCACCCGAGCAGCTCGGATCTTTCGAGCCTGCGCATCCTGGGCAGCGTGGGCGAGCCCATCAACCCCGAAGCCTGGATGTGGTACCACAAGAACGTGGGTGGCGAGCGCTGCCCCATCGTCGATACCTTCTGGCAGACCGAGACCGGCGGCCACGTCATCACGCCGCTGCCGGGCGCCACGCCGCTGGTGCCGGGCTCCTGCACGCTGCCGCTGCCGGGCATCACCGCCGCCATCGTCGATGAGGCCGGTAACGACATGCCCAACGGCACGGGCGGCATCCTGGTCATCAAGCGACCCTGGCCCAGCATGATCCGCACCATCTGGAACGACCCGGAGCGCTTCAAGAAGAGCTACTTCCCCGAAGAGCTCAAGGGCTATTACCTCGCCGGCGACGGCGCGGTGCGCTCGGCCGACCGCGGCTACTTCCGCATCACCGGCCGCATCGACGACGTGCTCAACGTCTCTGGCCACCGCATGGGCACGATGGAGATCGAATCCGCCCTGGTCGCCAAGACCGACCTGGTGGCCGAAGCGGCCGTGGTGGGCCGCCCCGACGACCTGACCGGCGAGGCCATCTGCGCCTTCGTGGTCCTCAAGCGCCCGCGTCCCACCGGCGACGAGGCCAAGGCCATCGCCAAGGAGCTGCGCGACTGGGTGGCCAAGGAGATCGGCCCCATCGCCAAGCCCAAGGACATCCGCTTCGGCGACAACCTGCCCAAGACCCGCAGCGGCAAGATCATGCGCCGTCTGCTGCGCTCTATCGCCAAGGGCGAAGCCATCACCCAGGACACCAGCACCCTGGAAAATCCTGCCATCCTGGATCAATTGGCCGAAGCCAATTGATCCGGCAGCGCCGCAGGCGCTGAGCTCTGCGTTCCCCAGCAGCCGCCTTCGGGCGGCTGCTGGCATTTCGGAACCTTTCGCCCCTGTAGGACGGCATCGGGAACGGTCTCGCCGATCCGTGGATTGGCTCCTGGCTGGAGTACAACTCCCATCCATCAGCCGCTGTGAAGCCTTTTGGCGACAGATGGCGCAGTTTTTGGCATCAAAAGCATGAAAGTCCGACAACCATGAATTTCCGAACCATCATCCTCGCCGTCATCGTGGCCGCCATCGCCGCGCTGGCAGCGCTCAACTGGCCCGCGCTGGCCACGCCGACGCTGATCTCGCTGGGCATCACCTCGATCCAGGCGCCGCTGGGCGTGATCATGCTGGCGCTGACCATCCTGCTGGGCGTGTTCTTCATTGCCTACGTGCTGTCTCTGCAGGGCTCGGTGCTGCTGGAAACGCGCCGACACGCCAAGGAAATGGCTGCGCAGCGCGAACTGGCCGACAAGGCCGAGGCTTCGCGATTCACCGAGCTGCGCGCCTTCTTGGAAGGCCAGCACCGCCACGGGCACGACGCGTTGATCTCGCGCATCGATACGCTGGAGTCGCGCCTCGCTGCCCGCGCCCAGGAATCCGACAACACGACTGCCGCCTATGTCGGCCAGCTGGAAGACCAGCTGCGTCAGCGCGGCGTGGGCACGCCGGGAGTGCCGGCCTATGCCGACCCGACGCTGCGCGCCGACCCCGAACTACGGATCTGACCGCACAAGCGTAAGCGCCGGTCCAGCTGCGGGCCATGACGCAAAAAAGCCGCCGGATGCCTTGCAGCATCCCGCGGCTTTTTCGTGCGCCGCGAAGGTTCGCGGCGTCAAGGCAAGGCCCTTACTTCAGGCTCAGCACCCAGGCGGCCAGCTTCTTGGCTTCTGCTTCGTTGACCTGAGCGTTGGCCGGCATCGGCACCGGGCCCCACACCCCCGAGCCGCCCTTGATGATCTTGGTGGCCAGCTTGTCGGCCGCACCGGCCTGGCCCGCGTACTTGGCAGCCACGTCCTTGAAGGCGGGGCCGACCAGCTTCTTGTCCACGGCATGGCAGGCCATGCAGTTCTTGGACGTGGCGAGCGCCTGGTCGGCCAGCGCGGGCACGCTGGCCAACAGGGCAATGGCCAAAGTCATCATGGAGCGCTTCATCGTGTGTCCTTGGGGTTATATTGGGTTCAATGAAATTGTAGGGCTTGCGGTTGACGGCGCTCTGGCAGGGGTTCTCCAGCCGGCCGGTCGCACCGCCTGGGGGAATCCGCCATGTACGCGTTGGGTGTGGGTCTGTTGCTGGTGCTGCTCAAGAGCCTGGAGGTCGGCTTCGTCGCCAACTGGCCTTGGTGGTGGGTGCTGTCGCCCTTCGCCGTGGCCGTGGGCTGGTGGGGCTGGTCCGATTATTCCGGCCGCACGGCCCGCAAAGCCATGCAGTCCATGGATGAGCGCAAGCAAAAGCGCCTGGAGCGCCAGAAGGATGCGCTGGGGGTGCGCCCTCGCAAGCCGCGCTGACCGGCTGGAGAACGCCATTGCCCCCGCCGTGGGGATGGCCGCGCCGGCGCCCGGCCCGCAGTAGGCCTCGTAGATAATCCCAGGCACTTTCCCGTCTGCCCAGGGCGCGGCTCAAGAGGTTGTTCGCATGGGCGTGCGCGGCCGCCATTCGCGGCCCTTTTCCATCACACATCCCGCGTTTCTCGTTTCTCTCTTCCGAGCCCACCACGATGCCCGCATACCGTTCCAAAACTTCCACCGCCGGCCGCAACATGGCCGGCGCCCGCTCCCTCTGGCGCGCCACCGGCATGAAGGACGAAGACTTCAGCAAGCCGATCATCGCGGTGGTCAACTCGTTTACCCAGTTCGTGCCCGGCCACGTCCACTTGAAGGACCTGGGCCAATTGGTCGCCCGCGAGATCGAGGCCGCCGGCGGCGTGGCCAAGGAATTCAACACCATCGCCGTCGATGACGGCATCGCCATGGGCCACGACGGCATGCTGTATTCGCTGCCCAGCCGCGACATCATCGCGGACTCGGTCGAGTACATGGTGAACGCGCACTGCGCCGACGCGATGGTCTGCATCTCCAACTGCGACAAGATCACGCCCGGCATGCTGATGGCCGCCATGCGCCTGAACATCCCCGTGGTGTTTGTCTCTGGCGGCCCCATGGAAGCCGGCAAGACGCGCCTGGCCAACCCCATCACCAAGACCATCGAGTTCAAGAAGCTCGACCTAGTGGACGCCATGGTGATTGCCGCCGACCAGAACTATTCCGACGCCGACGTGGCAGAGGTGGAACGCTCCGCCTGCCCCACCTGCGGCTCCTGCTCGGGCATGTTCACGGCCAACTCCATGAACTGCCTGACCGAGGCCCTGGGCCTGTCGCTGCCCGGCAACGGCACCGTGGTGGCCACGCACGCCGACCGCGAACAGCTCTTCAAGCGCGCCGGCCGCCGCATCGTCGAGCTGGCCCGCGAGTACTACGAGCAAGACAACGAGCGCGTGCTGCCGCGCTCGGTGGGCTTCCAGGCCTTCGAGAACGCGATGACGCTGGACATCGCCATGGGTGGCTCCACCAACACCATCCTGCACCTGCTGGCCATCGCCCGCGAGGCGGAGATCGACTTCACCATGGCCGACATCGACCGCCTCTCGCGCGTCGTGCCCCAGCTGTGCAAGGTCGCGC